>CALVJP010000037.1 GCA_944332215.1 uncultured Bacilli bacterium | reverse complement strand
TAGATAATAATAAATTTGTTGGATTAGAATTTACATTTTCAGATGAGATGTTTAAACAAATGAAAGAGAATAATAAACTTAATATAAAAGAATATATAAGTGATGTTTTATATGAAGATGAAAGAGGTTGGATATCAATTATAAATAGTGATTATAATTGTGACATAACAAGAATTGATGAAAAAACCTTTAAAATAAATTTTTATATCCAAGCAGAAGAAAACATCTCTATCGATTCTAAAATTACTTTACTGTGATTTTATTGATTTTAAAGACTACAAATGTTATAATTAAGCCAGAAATTAACCCTAGTAAAAATTTCCAAACGTGGTTATCTCACGCACCAGATTGATTGTTACTCGAAATTTTCGAGTAGTAATAGATAACGACTTGTCAAAAAGTCGTTTTTGTGATATTATGAATATGCCAAGGAAACTTGCATAAAATAAAAAAGAGGGAATACTTAACACTCCAATGTTGAGTACTCGCCACTAATTTATGTGAGCACTTAATCTACTGAATGTAAATTGAGTGCTTTTTTCTTATTATAGATTACTACTTTACTAAAGTAAAAAGTAAGGCTATGAGTAAGAAGATAATTAGAATAGGAGATAAGATTAAAAAATCTTTCTTATGCATATCATCAGCCTCCTCTTTCTTACGAAAGTTGGCAAGCACTCAACTGCTAATATATTCTCTATAAAGATCATACTAAATTATTTATTATGGTACAATGAAGTTTACTAAATTTTGGCGAATTAATAAACGTTATGTGAAGTTATAATTGTGTGTATCTATACATAAAAACACACTTATCATTGTCATTATTAATGAATGTGTGAAATTGATTATACAGGTGATTATAAATTTAATGGTAAAAAATTTTTGGGTGATAAATGAAATTATTGTAAAACATTTAAATTAGAATTTGATAGTGATAATTAATATAGAAAATATAAAATTTGAGTGAGGTCATAGTTAATGGGAAAATATGTAAAAGTTATGTATGGAACTACTTCTGACGCTAAAAGTGATTTTAAATATAAAATTAATATGGTTATTTACCACCTTGATTTTTTTAAACTTTCATCATATAATTAAAACTAAAGAAGGTGTTGACTATAAAAATAAGTGTTATAATTCCTGTCTACAATAGCAGCCAATATTTAAAAGATTGTCTAAACTCGGTGCTTAACCAAACTTTATCAGACCTAGAAATAATAGCTATTGATGATAATTCAAGCGATAATAGTTTAGAAATCTTAAATGATTTTGCCCAAAAATATCCACAAATGCATGTTTACCACAACGAAAAAAATTTAGGTCAAGGTAAAACTCGTAATCGAGGCCTTGCTTTAGCTACTGGTGAATATATTGGATTTGTTGACAGCGATGACTTAATCCATCCCAAAATGTATGAAACGATGTATCAAGGGGCCCTTAAACATAATAGGCCAGAAATAGTTACCACTGGTATTAATTTCATCCAAAATGACTATAAATTACCAAGTGATATTAATAATAGCATCCGTCGCCCTGGGCGTTTGCATACGGTAAATAATTATCCAGATATATTATATTGGCAAAGCCCCTCTTGTGGCAATAAATTATTCCGTCATGATTTTATCAAAGGTCAAGCTTTTTTAGAAAACTGTATGTGGGAAGATATTGCTTTTAGTTTCTCTGCAATTATTAAAGCTAATCATGTTTTAGAATTTTCTAATAACGATTATTTTTATCGCCGCGATATTACCCGAGGAGTATCCGCACGAGGCTATCAAATAAATCCTCATATTACGGATATTTTTAGAGTGGCTGATGAATTAGAAAAAACAGCCCAGGAACATTCGCGTTCACAGCTTTTTAAGAGCCAAATAAAGTTGATTCAAGGGGCTATTTGCTTGCAGAGAGTTAATGAAATAACTTATTGGCCCATAGATGAAATAGCCAAGCAAAAACTTATTAACCAAATGTATTATTTGATAACTGAAAAATATGGCGATCCCAAACAAGTCGATCAGGCTATTTTATCATCCAAAGTTGATTTAGATAAAATTAACAAATACTTATATCATAGCCCTGAAACCCATGAAGAATCTGCCAAAGCGTCGCATTTGCATCATTGAAATCCGCTTGACCTTATTACAAGATTTAAAAAAATCCCCTAAATTAGCCCTTGCGAAAAATCATATCTTGTTGTATAATTTATAATGTTTTCACAAGAAATTGCCCCATGGCCAAGCGGTAAGGCAGCAGACTCTGACTCTGCGATCGTTAGTTCGAATCTAACTGGGGCAGCCAATATGAAATTAACCGTTGAAAAATCAACGGTTTTAATATATTAACTGAATTTTTGGTCTTATTTTTGGTCTTGTTTAATGTTATTAATTCGGGTAAGTTCTCTTCTATAGTCTTCTTCTATAAGATGTGTATATGTCTTCATTGTAATACTTATATCTTGATGTCGTAGAATTTTAGAAATAACAGTTATTGGTGTCCCAATTGAAAAAAGCCAAGTTGCACAGCTATGTCTAAAGTCGTGTAACCTTAAATGTTTGTCAATACCGGCTAGCTTAAAATATTTGTCTTTGTTGTAATTCATAGCACGAGAACTGATTGGAGTTTTACCATTAAAAATATACCACTCATCATTGTAACCGGATTCTTTTTTCATATTATTAATTAAGTTGTTAATCTTTTCATTTAAGATATCATCCAAATCGATAATGGATTTAGAAGAAGTGGTTTTTGGTTCTTTTAATTCATTTTTTTTAGACATAGTAAAATTTACCATTAATTGCTTTTTTTCATAACTATAGTCCTTAATTTTAAATGCTCTAATTTCTCCAGCTCTAGGTCCACACGAAAACATTAAATCGAAAAGTGTATTATACTTTTTGTCGTCTATCGTTACTTGCATAAGCCTCAAGTATTCGTCGTAGTTAATAATTGAATAATTCTTATTTTTTTTGCTTAACTTTATTTCTTTTAACGTTCCAAATTTACCTGTTTGAATTGCGGGGTTAATGTTCATTAGATGTTCATTTATAGCGTAATTGAACATTAATACAATCTCATTATGAATTCGGTTTAAATGGTCTATAGAATAATCACAATTCTTTTTCCCATGATGATATTTTTTTGCTTTCATCTGGTTTTGCCATTCTATATACATATCTTTTGTAATATATTTTATTCTTTGGTTAGGGAAAGTTATCACCTGCTTTGTATTATCGATTTCACAAAAGTGATTTAGTTTAGTTTCTTTTGCTTTTAATGTGTCCATATCTATCCGTGGCTTTATATATTCTAAGTATTTATTTTTTAATTCTTTCAATGTAATATTTTTATCTTTTTCCTCTTTGATAATCATTTCATTTTTTAATCTTACTTCTTCTTGCATAGCTTTTATGTAGCCATCTCTGCCAAGCCATTTTTTATTATGTCTTGTTATTTGTTTTCTGTTACCAAATTCATCTTCTACGTAAGTCCGTATATAGTACTGTTTCTGACTGTTAACTTTTTTTTCAACGTTTTTTCCATTTTTTTTGATTTTTTCAGTGTATATTGGCATAATACCACCTCCAATTATTGTAATTTTGTTAAAAATTTAGTATAATTGAAGTATCACAAAAGAGTGTATCTATTATGATACTTCTAATTGTGTTTTCTTAATTTTAGATGACCTTATCTTGGCGGAGGGGTCATCTTTTTTTATTTTAATGTTAATTTTAGGTGTCCTATTTCTCCACCTGAAACTTTTTGAACATATAAATATTGTC
>CALVJP010000036.1 GCA_944332215.1 uncultured Bacilli bacterium | reverse complement strand
ATACTATTAAGTCCTAATTTATAATTTATGACTGGACTTGTATTATCGGCTGTTGTGACTTTTTTACTAGATACCACCACATTTCCTTCATTATCTTCGGCTTTAACATAAACTGTATATTCGGTATATGGTTTTAAATCATTAATGGTATATGTATTATTTAAACTTTCATACCATTTGTTATTATCAATGGAATAATAATAAATACTGGCTTCATTAGCTATTATTTTTACCTCTGCACTGGTTTCATTTGAAGTTGTTTCGATACTACTAATTCCTAACCCTTCTTCAATACTTGGAGCATTAGCATCTGTAAAACTACTACTATTTCCTTTTTGTAAATAATTTAATTCCATATTAAATTCTATTTTATTTAAATTTGGTTGACTAGTTATATTTTCATTATATTTTAAAGTTACTTGAAAATCTTTTGATGTTCCTTTTAATAATTCTTCTCCAGATGTTAATCCCTCTACATTAAAGAGAATAACATCTTGATCTTCTAAGTTTATTTTGATAGAATCTAAAACGGCATCTAATGTTCCTAAGTTACTGACGGTTAAATCATAAGTAATATAGTCTCCTGGAGTATAGAAACTAGCTTCCATGGTAGCTGAAAGACTATCAAAAGTTGGGCCATTTCCATTTTCAGCCCTGCCTCCGATTTCTCCAACTTCTGCTTTAGTTATTTCTACATCCCAGTTACTTGTAATATTACTGGTCCCTTTAATATCTAAGACACTACTAAAAGCAGCATAACTTACAGCCATACATATAATGATACTACATAAACCTAGTATTATGAGCTTACTATGTTTCTTATGTTTTTGTTTCATACTACACTACTCCTCTATACTAATTTTAGTTACTGTATTATCAGCATCAGTATACCACAATTTAAATGTCTAAAATGGGTTTATCGAGACTTTCGTTAAAGCAAGTTTCATAAATGATTTGCAAACAAAAAGACTGATTATCAGCCTTTAAAAAATTAAATGATATATTTGAGTGACTACAAAACAAATAATAATACCAGTAAAAGCAGGAATTAAAATAGATAATATTGCCCATTTACTACTACCAGTTTCCTTTTTAATTGTAAACACCGTAGTTAAACATGGCCAGTGCATTAAAGTAAATAACATGACACAAATAGCCGTTAATGGAGTCCATCCATTATCTAAAAAGAGATTTTTTAAAGCACTTACATTATCAAAATCAGTAATATAACCTAAAGACATATAACCCATGATCATAATCGGAATAACAATTTCATTAGCTGGAAAACCTAGAATAAAAGCCATAAGAATAACGCCATCTAAACCAATCGCTCTAGCAAAAGGATCCAAAGCTCCTGTACATAACTCTAACATTGTATTACCACCACAGTGAACATTGGCCATTATCCAAATCACTAGACCAGCTGGGGCCGAAATACAAATAGCTCTTTTTAAAACAAATAAAGTACGATCAAGCACTGAGCGAATAATGACTTTCGTTATTTGCGGGCGGCGGTATGGTGGTAATTCTAAAGTAAAAGCAGACGGCATACCTTTAAGAATGGTTTTAGATAAAATTTTAGAAATCACAAAAGTCATAATAATACCAATTAAAATCATTAAAGTTAATAAAAGAGCGCTTATAAAAGAACTACTACCTGTACTGACAATGAAAAACATAGTTATCATGGAAATTAAAATCGGAAATCTTCCATTACATGGCACAAAACTATTAGTTAAAATAGCTATTAAACGTTCTCTTGGGGAGTCAATAATACGGGCTCCAATAACCCCGACGGCATTACAACCAAAACCCATAGCCATGGTTAAAGCCTGTTTCCCGCAAGAAGCACACTTTTTAAAAGCTTTATCAAGGTTAAAAGCAATCCGTGGTAAATAACCTAAATCCTCCAGTAAAGTAAACAGCGGGAAGAAAATAGCCATGGGCGGGAGCATAACCGAAACCACCCATGCTAAAACGCGGTAAACTCCATAAACTAAACAATTTATAACCGTTTCAGGCAAATGTAAAAAAGCAAGAAAATTTAATAAATTATCTTCAAGGCCAAAGAAAAAATCATAAAGAATTTGTGACGGATAATTAGCGCCTGTAATAGTTATCCAAAAAATTAATAAAAGCATCAGTAACATAATTGGATAACTAGTCAACTTACCAGTCAATATTCTATCAATAAAACGATCTCTTTTTTGATAGTCTTTTTTATTAAACTGAGTAACTTCACTAGCAATATTGGTGCATTCCTCAATAACTTCCTCAGTAATAATAGTTTCAATGTCATTTAACTTTATCCCTTTTTTATATAAATAAGTCCGAGCTTCATTGACTTTGTTTTTTAAAATCTTATCACCATCTAAATTAAAGTAATGACTAATATTTTTATCACCACTGATTAATTTTAAAGCTACAGCCCGTTTATTAATTCGAACATTATCTTGAATAATTGGATAGACAATATCAACCGCTTCTAAAATGTTTTCGTCATATCTAACATGATGGGCTTTACTCATTTTATCACAAATAGTTTCTAGTGTAGCTAATAATTCATCCAGTCCCTGACGATCACGAGCAGTAGTTTCAATGACAGGAACACGTAGAATCTGGGCTAATTTATCAGTATCAATATATATTTGTTTTTTCTTAGCTTCATCAATTAGATTAAGACAAACAATAACTTTATCGGTGACTTCCAAAACCTGTAACACTAAGTTTAGATTGCGCTCTAAACAGACAGCATCACAGACAATAATTAAGGCATCATAAGTATTAAAATAAATAAAATCCCGGGTAACTTCTTCTTCTTTCGAGTGCGCCATTAATGAATAGGTCCCTGGTAAATCTTCAATTTGATATTCAAGGCCATTATAAGTCATATAACCCGTAGCCTTTTCCACTGTTTTACCAGGCCAATTACCCGTGTGTTGTCTTAAACCCGTTAAAGCATTAAAAATTGTGCTTTTGCCAACATTGGGATTACCTACTAGTCCAATTTTCATGCTTGGTCCTCAACTATAATATTTCGCGTATCATCTTTGCGAATAGCAATGACTGCCCCTTTAATATTGTAAGCTACCATATCTTTTCCTGGACTGATTAATACCGGTGTTATTTTAGATCCTTTAACCATCCCAATATCTAGTAAACGTTTTTTTATATTTTCATTCGCCTCAACGGTGATAAGGGTGGCCTCTTCACCGAGTCTGACGTCATTTAACCTTTTCATAAACTCCCCCTATATTCTCATTTTATTATATGTTTATCATAAAAAATGGGCACTGAAGAATAACAAAAAAACACTCCTTTTAAAGTGTTTTAAATAATTATTTACGGTCAATAAACCAATTGGCACTAATATCACAACTACTACTTGATGGCGGAGGGGTTGGTTTATCAAGTTTAACTAAAACCGGCACCCGAAATGCACTACCAAAAGCAATACATGTACCAGGCTGTAATATTCTTAAACGTTTAACAATTTCATTGGTAATGTTAGGGACCATTTCTCTAATGTAATCCACATCTCTTGGATGCAGCATTTTAAAAATCAAGAAATTATTACATTGGGAAATAGAAGTTTCAGAAAGATCTGATGGTCTTTGGGAAATTAAGCCTAGAAGCACGCCATATTTTCTGCCTTCTTTGGTAATACGATCAAAAATATTGTAGCCTAATAAATTAGTGTCATTATCATTTTGAACATAGCGGTGTGCTTCTTCTAAAATAATATGAAATGGTAAAGAAGCCCGCTTGTCTAAGTTTTTAGCATAATCAAATAATAAACGTGAATATATTTTGGTAATAGTTTTAGCAAAACGATCATCAACATAATTAATATTGAAATTAATAATTTGAGCTTTTCGTCCCGTCCCAACCGATAACAATTCTTTAATATAGTCATCGATACTCACATAATCTAAAAGGTCAAAATAGTAAGCATAATCACTATTAAGAAGAGCATGCAAGCGTACTTTCAAAGTGTTTGCCTCATCATAAACACGGTCACTATTTAAAGTCCCTTCAGAAATTAAAGCAAAATCTAAAGCATCACTAAGATCTTTTAAACCATATTTAAAGGAACCATCCGGCATTGTAAGTTCAATTTTATCATCTAAGAATGATTGCATATATTTAGTTAATAATTCCATTTCTCGGATTTTACCACTAGCATCGATAATTAAACATTGTTTTAAAGTGCGGACATAACCAGGCTGATAAATAGTTGATTCTAAGTTTAAATCTTTGGTATTATAATGCGAAAGCACGGAAAAGATCTGGTCTCTAATTTGAGATGAGGGTTTACCACTAGATAGAATATCTAAGATAGCTCTCGCAATAATATCATTTTTTTGTGTAATGACTTCTTTTTCATCACGGGCAAAAACGTTAACTAATTTTAAAGTTTTTTCGATAATGGGTAATTGGGTTGGCTTTTCAGCATTTAAAAGCAAAGCAATATCATCAACGGTAAGTAGCCATAAAGGAATTTTTAAAACTTCTGATGAACTAAACTTAGTATTAGTGGTATAAGTTTTAAAAGAAACTTCTGGAGCTAATTGACTAATGTCCTTAAAGGCGGCATGGTATTCGCCGTAGGCATCAAAAACAAAGATACTAGCTCGATAAGCTACCGTGGTTTTTTTACTAAAAATGCTTTGAATAAGGTGGGCAACCCCCCATGATTTACCACTACCAGTGGAGCCGAAAATCGCAAAATGGCTGGCAAAAAAATCATTAATATTAAATCCTATTTTCACCCCATCATAAATAGGACTAGTCCCAATATACAAGTCTTTATTTTCTTTATAATCATCGACACTAATAATCATAGGAATTTTTTCTTTAGAAATAAGTTTTACTGATGAACTAAATGATGGCTTTTTAATAACCCCAAATACGAATTTTCCGTCAATGATTTCCCCTAATAAATTAACATATGCCGTGCCAGCTTTGAGATCGATAATTTCTCCAACTAAAATTTTATCATCATCTTCCATAACAACATGAAGATTGACCAGATTTTGAAATTTATCTAATTCAATATTTAATTTAACTAAGACTGTATCCTCTTCTATACCGATTATTGTTCCTAACATAACGATCACCTATTATAATGTTATCACAAAGGGATTAAGGTGTAAAGAAGCGATTGATAAAAAAGTAGATAATCTTACCTACTTAAATAATGGATGGTCTGATAACATATTTTATATGCTCATCTAAATAAAATTCGATTTGGGTATCTTGAGTAATTTTAATAAATCCCAGGCCTTTAATTACTAAGTCACTTCCACCTTTGATATCCACAATATAATGTTGAAGATGCTGTAATTTATGAGTAGGTTTGTAGTATCTTTCTAGTTTTAAAGATTTAGATAAATAAAAGATTAACACAGTATGAGGCCTAACATCTAGGCGCATAAGAGAATCCACTAATATACACTGCGGGGTTTTAACTTGAATAACCACAGGTTTTAATTCTTCTTTAGGGATAATTTTATTTAAAGTAAAGGCATCAACATATTGAATAATGCTACCTTTATCAAGTAAACCTGGTGTATCAATAATTGTCAAATTTTCGTCAATTGGCACCTCGATTAAATCTAAAGTGGTTGAAGGTAAAATACTTGTTGTAATTTGGTAAGCATTATGACTATAATTTTTAATAAGCTTATTAATGAGTGTACTTTTACCCGCATTGGTATAACCAATTACATAAACGTTATTACTTAGCTTATGTTTATTTATTTTATTATAAAGAAGATCAAGATTATAATTGTTTTGACTTCCAACAATAATTTTATCAACAATATTTAATTTGGTTGAAATCTTATTTAAAAGCTTATTTTCATCGAGACTTCTTGGAATTAAATCCCGTTTAGCTAAAACTAAAATAACGGGGTTTTTAATCTTGATTTCATTTAAACTTTCAGTATTTAAAAAATCGGTAACTAAAAGAACTAAATCATTAGTCTTTTCAATTTTCTTAATAATGCTTAAATAATAATCATTGCTTTTATCAATAAATTTATACTCATTATAATGTCTAATTTTAAAGCAGCGCTCACAAAGAGCTTTACTTAAATCTTTGACATACCCATCTTGGGTAGGATCAAGATTTTGTAAAGTGGCACCGCAGCCTAAACATTTAGTCATAGTATCGTCCTTTACAGAAAAGGTCACGGTCACGTAATTTTTTCATTTTATGATTTTCTATTTTTCGACCTAATTTAGATAAAACGTGATCTTTATTTGAAACAGGATTAACTAAAATTGTGGTGATGCCAATTTTATTGCCGCCAACGACATCAGTCATTAGTTGATCACCAATAATAGCTATTTCATTAACGTTATATCCATAATCATTAATGACTTTTTTAAACTTATATTGTAGAGGTTTAAATGCACTATGAAAACCATCAACATCGAAAAAGTTTTTAAATTGTTTTACTCGCATTTTAGGACTATTGGAAAAGATTAATACTTTAAATCCTTTTTGTTTTAGACTTATAATAAGATCTTTGGCTTTATTAGGCATGTCATAAGAATGTGGAGGAACTAAAGTATTATCTAAGTCAAATAAAATACATTTAATGCCACGGCTAAGCAATTTAGAATAATCAATTGTATAAATGCTTTTTTGATAAATGTCGGGGATGTATTTTTCCATGTTCTTCCCTCCTTGTTTGTATTTAATAACATAATAACATATTTTTTGACATATTGACAATAGTTTTACACAGTAAATAACAGAAAAACCTTTAATTTATAAGATTTTTCTGTTACTTTGAAAATTTGAAAATTATAATATTTTAAATTGTTATATCACCGGTAAAAATATCTTTCATATATCTTAAAAATAATTCACCTAAATTGGCTTTTTTAATATCTTTTTCCACCGTTAAATCTATTGTCCTAATGACTTTACCATCTTCTTTTATTTTCAGCTGACCCACCGTTTCTCCTTTTTTAATTGGGGCTTTTAAATTATTCAGTTTGACATCATAAGTGGCATTACCAGATTTTTCACCTTTTTTTCTTAACACGGTAACATCTCCTTTAGGGACAACCGTGACATATTTTTGACTGCCTTTATCAACCTCATATTTACCTAATGATGACGAGCCGGTTAAAAGATTATCAATTTTATATTGAGCAAATGAATAGTCTAGCATTTCACTAACTTCTTTATTTCGGGTTTTACTATCTGGCTCCCCCATAACTACGGCAATTATCCGCATGCCATCTTTTTTGGCGGTGGCGGTTAAACAATAACCAGCTTCTTTCGTATATCCGGTTTTGAGACCATCGACGCCATCATAAAATCTCACCAGTTTATTGGTATTAACTAACCAAATTTTTTTATCGGTATTTTCGCGCAGATAATCTTCATAAACGGAGGTAAAAGTCAAGACTTTTTCATGTTTGACTAATTCTTTGGCAATTATACTCATATCACGTGCACTGGAATAATGATTAGGGGCATCTAAACCATGAGGGGTTTTAAAATTGGTATTTTTAAGGCCCAATTCTTTAGCTCTTTTATTCATCATACTAACAAAATTATCTTCAGTGCCAGCAATGGCTTCACCTAAGGCGACCACGGCATCATTACCACTAGCAATGGCAACCCCTTTAAACAAATCTTCCACGGTCATTTTCTCGCCTGTTTCTAATAAAATTTGACTACCGCCCATACTGGAAGCGTTTTCACTAACGGTAATTTTCTGGTC
>CALVJP010000035.1 GCA_944332215.1 uncultured Bacilli bacterium | reverse complement strand
CCCTTAATTTCCCCTTAAAAAGTCAGTAAATAGGGGTAATGTATAGGAACAAATAGAAACATAAATATATTTTTCTATTGTTTTATAAGGGGTTATTGGTGGGTATTTTTTTGACTTTTCTTCCTGTCTTCCCGACCATTTTGTTAATAATCCCTTGTTTATCAAGGGGTTTATATTTTAATTGTGATTATATTTGGTAAATTTCTAAAGTTAAGATTATTATATCGTTTAAAAAATTTTGGATGAAAAGAAATAGATCGGAAAATATCTATTTTTTTTAAACCTAATGAATGAAAAAGCTTGAAATGCTTTAGGTTAGATTATAATTTTGGTATAATATAGATGTTTAAATATTGAAATGGCCGAGGTGAAGGATGAAAATAGTATCGTGGAATGTAGCTGGTTATCGAGCGGCTTTAAAAAAGGGTTTTATTGATTTTTTTGAGAATGTAAATGCTGATATATTTTGTTTGCAAGAAGTTAAAGCAAATATGGAGCAAATTCCTTATCACCCAAAAGGTTATGAAGCATATATAAATGTAGCTGAAAGAAAAGGTTATTCAGGAACAATGATTTATACCAAAGTGCCCCCTTTGCAAGTTAAGTATGGCATGGGTATTGCCAAGCATGATAACGAAGGAAGAATGATCACATTAGAATTTGATCATTTTTATTTAGTAAATGTATATGTTCCCAATGTAAAACGAGAGTTAGAACGACTTAATTATCGCTTAGCATGGGAGGACGATTTTCTGAAGTATTTGAAAGCTTTAGAAAAGGGGAAACCCGTGTTAGTCTGCGGAGATTTTAATGTAGCTCATGAAGAAATAGATATAAAAAATGCCCAACAAAATAAAGGAAATGCCGGTTTTACTGATGAGGAAAGAGCTTGCTTTAGTAGATTATTAGCGAATGGCTTTATTGACACTTATCGCTATTTTAATCCTGATCAACAAGGAGCCTATACATGGTGGAGTTATATGTTTGGGGCCCGTGATAGAAATATAGGCTGGCGAATTGACTATATTCTTGTATCCCAAAATTATATTTCAAAGGTAACAAAACCATTTATTTATGCTGATGTGATGGGAAGTGATCACTGCCCTATTGGTATAACCATTAAATAAAGCCAGTGATATAAAGAAGCTGACGTAATTGATTGATATTATACAATACACTCAAATGCGTGTATGCAATAATAGGTGATTTTAGTCACCTATTTTGTTTTTTTGTGCAAGAAAATTCAGCATATAGACAGATTTGAGGGTTTGAATTTTGATAATCTCTACAATGAAACTGGAGATATAATATGGAAGGAGAGAAATCTTGAAAAACAGCATATTATTATATAAGATGTCAAAAAGCATTGCTTATTGGTATATCAAATTGACTGATGGTACGGAAGAAATTGTATTTCCGATTGATGATCAGAGTAAAAAAACAGCTTATAAATTATTACGCTTAGATTATAAAGATGCCGACATTATTATAACTCCAGAAAATAATATTTATGAAATAAACAAAGATGTCTATATCGAAGATGGAAAATACTCATTTATGTTTTTCTTAACGGATGTTAGCAAAAGTAAACGTAGTGAAGTTTGTAAACTTCATAAATACATATTGACTAATAATTGGAAAGGTAAAATACAAAAAAATATAAAATGGATGCAGGCCAATAAAATTCCTTATTCAATTTTGTTGATTACTAGTTTAGAAGTAATGGTAAATATGGTGGAACTTTGTAATCTAGTTAGAGATTACACGAAAGATTTATCATATCTTCATTTAAAAACGCGCAAAATTATTGAATTAGCCGATATTACTTATCAAATTAATCACCAACAAATTATGGTGTTATTAAGCGATATATCTATTGAAAATACCAAAAGAAAACAGGCGTTTTTAAAGATGTTGATTAAAAAGTATTTTAAGAATTCTAAAGTGGACATAAAAGCATTTTACTCAGCAGATTATCTAAGATATAGTGATATGAAAAAACACATTAATAACGAATATAATATTATATATGAAGGTTCTAAGCATTAGGGCCTTTTAAATTAAATTTAAATATGATAAAATAAAATTAAAGAAAGGAAGGTTTTAGATGATAGTTTTATTAATTGTTATTATTTTATTAATTATTGGAATAATAGTTTTATATAACCACTTAGTAGGCTTAAACATAAGGTGTAATAATGCTTGGTCACAAATTGATAATCAACTTAAACGCCGAGCTGATTTAATTCCTAATTTGGTTGAAGTTACAAAAGGTTATGCTGATTATGAAAGAGAAACTTTAATGAAGATTATTGAGACTCGTAATGAAACAAAAACAATGGGTGAGCTTGCTAAACAAAGTGAAGAAGTTAGTAATAATGTGAAAAAGCTTTTAATGTTGGCGGAAAATTATCCGGATCTTAAAGCTAATGAAGTTTTTAAAAATTTACAAATTGAATTAACAGGAACAGAAGATAAAATTGCTTTTGCTCGTCAGTTTTATAATGACTCTGTTCAACACTACAATACGGCCATTATGTCATTTCCGAATAATCTTTTAGCCAAAATAATGAAATATAAAGAAAAAGAGTATTTTAAAGTAGATCAGGCCGATAAAGAATTAGTAAAGGTGGAATTATAATATGATATTTAGAGATGTAAGAAAAAACAAAATTAAAACAGTTATAATTATCACAATTTTCTTTATTTTAGTATCTTTATTAGTTTATTTTGTATCTTTATATTTTTTCGATAATATTTATTTAGCTGCTTTTATCGGGATTGCCTTTTCTGGGTTATCAGCATTTATTTCCTATTATAACTCAGATAAAATGATTTTAAAAGTTAATGGAGCACGCCCTGCGACACGGGAAGAGTTTTTACAGCTCAATGTTTCTTTAGAATCTTTATGTATAAGTGCTGGATTACCTTTGCCGAAATTATATGTTATGGATACCCCTGCTTTAAATGCTTTCGCGACCGGCAGAAATCCGGAACATGCCGTAGTGTGTGTGACGACAGGGTTACTTAATAAACTCGATAAGTATGAGATGGAAGGGGTTTTAGCCCATGAATTATCCCATATTAAAAATTATGACATTTTAGTATCAACAATTGCAATTGTCATGGTTGGTTTTGTTACGATTTTAGCCGATATGTTTACTCATGGTTGGATTTTTGGCAGTAGTCGTGATAGCGATAATAAGGCTTCGGCGATTTTAATGTTAGTTGGCTTAGTCTTTATTATTCTTTCGCCAATTGCCGCGACCTTACTTCAATTAGCTATTTCACGGAATCGTGAATATTTGGCTGATGCAACAGCTGTGCAAATAACGCGAAATAAAGAAGGTTTAATTAAAGCTTTATCTAAATTAGAACAAGACAATATCCCGATGGAAGTTAATAAAGCGACTGAATCATTATTTATTGCTAATCCGTTTAAGGGGAAGCAAAAAGATTCTGTATGGAGTACTCATCCAAGTACTAGTAATCGTATTAAAAAATTACAAGAAATTCAATAAGTCCTAAGGGCTTATTTTTGTGTTTTAAAGTGGATAAAATGATGAAAATTTGGTGATAATATGGTGTTTTAGGTAAATTTATGGTATGATTATAAAGGAAATGAGGTTATATGATGAATGAAAATAAAAGATTATTGATGTTATTCGCGGTTGTCGCCGTTATCATAGTTATTATTTTATTAATTAGTTTTTGGCCAGCCAAAGATAAGACCTTTAGTTGTGGTGTAAAAGCTGATGGTGATTATAAAAAACTTGGTAAAGTTAATTATAAACAATACCAATGTTTAATGGAAAGTGAAGATAAAAATGCTTTAGTGGTGGCTGAAGATTTAAGTGATGAAGAAAAAGAGACTATTAATAAGACGGCTATTAATATTGGGCATGCTATATATTATATAGATACAGCTAATATAGATAGTGATGATCTAAAAACTATTAAAAGTGATTTAAAATATAATGATTCTTCATTTGAAAAGGATGTAATTATTGTTGTGGAAAATGGAAAAGTTAGTACTTTTAAGGAAGATGTATTAACTGAGGCAGATCAATTAAAGGAATTTCTTAAAGAGGCTAAATTAGCTAAGTTTGCTTGTGATGTTCAACCAGATGAGCAATATGAGAATTTAGGCGAGATTACATATGATCAATATAAATGTTTGTATGATACTGATGAACCTTTCGCGTTAGTTTTAGCTCAAACGACATGTAGTTATTGTTCTATGTATAAACCAGTAATTAATGAATATGCTGGTGAAAATAATATTCCAGTTTATATTGTGGAAATTGATAAGTTATCAACTGATGAGGGTGAAGCCTTGATTTCTTCGCTTGAGTATTTCAATGATAATAGTAATTGGGGAACACCATTGACATTAGGAATTAAAAATAAAGAAGTCATAGCTGATATTGGTGGACATACTGAGGATACGTCAGTGCTTGAAAATTTCTTCAAACAATTAGGTTTAAAATAGTGCTTGAATGAGCACTTTTTTGTATTTATTTTTTTTATTTCAATATACTTAAATAGGAGGGATACTAATGGATATTTTAAGTTATATAATGGATAACAAATTGATATTAATTCCGGTTTTGTATATTGTCGGGTATATTATTAAAAATACTGCTTTGATTAAAAATAAATTTATTCCTTTGATATTATTGGGCTTAGGAATGCTTTTATCAGTTTTAATGGGCGGGGATACAATTGTTAATAATATTATCCAGGGTATTTTGGTCGCAGGAGCTACGGTGTTAACTAATGAAGTTGTTGTCCAAAGTAAAAAAACAGATTAATGGATAATTAAAAATATGAAAAATTTATATAATAAAAATCAAGGGTGATAGCTGTGTTTATCTAAACCCTTGATTTTTGTTATACCAATATAATATTTTTAAATAGAGAATAACTTTTTGATTATCCAGTAATGGGGAAAATCATGTATAAGATCAATGCTATCGAATTAGTTAATTGCCCATTTTGCAAGACAAGCACAACTGGTCTAGGGTTAGAAATTACTTAGACAACCACCTTAGATTTCGTAAATATTGTAATTAGATCTATGATAATTTTATATATGTCTACACACTTTTCTTGACACACCCGATAAACTCAGTTTCTTATGTAAGAAACCCACTTTATATTTTCTACAATTCTTTTTCCCATTCTATAAATTCTCTAGTCCCATATTTTATTTCTTTTGTTTTTTTAAATCCATATTTTATAGCCCAATGATATTGTTTTTTAGGCAAAGTCATTGTTATGTTTTTATAACCTTTGCTTTGTAAAAAATGAAATATTCCTTTAATTATTATTTCATTATCAAACAAACTTTTAGGATTTTTTTCTGTTAGACAAAGATCCGCAATATTTCCATTTTTATAAAACCAAAAAGAGTATTGTTGATTATTGTAGTTAATAATATAATATTCCGCAGTGCCACTTTGTAAACATTCTTCCAAATATGGGAGTTGTCCATTTTTACGTTGTTTTTCTAAAAAAGGAATTTTTGTTATACTTTGATATTCTTCTAAAGATAATTGCTTAAATTTCATTTACTAATACCTCTCTTTATAATTAATTATATCACGTATAATATTGAGCACAAAGATTTCAAGTTTTAAAATTTTTATTTCTTTATGTTTTTTGTTGTTATAAACATATACTAAAAAAATAATGATATTGCAAAATAAAAGCCCTTGAAAAATAAGGACTAAATAGTCCTTTTGGTGGAGAATAGGAGTTTTATTTATAAGATTTATATAAATTTAATAAATTTGTTTTTCCTTTAATTTCAACCTTTTTAGTTTATTTTTGTTTAAAATGTTTTAGTATAAAATTATAAAAAGTAATATAAAAATGATATTATGCTAGAGCTGGTCTATTATGAAAGGTGCCAAATTTTTTTACAAAACCAGTTTCTTGCTCTTTTTCTTTTTCTCCAAATTGTTCATTTAAAGTTAAAACGCTACTTTTATATCTACTGTATGCAAAATCATAGTCTCCATTTTCAATAGCCTTGATACAAGCCTCTATAATGTATTTATATATATAATCATATATTTTATCATTATCTTCTAAAGCATCAATATTTTCTACTATTATAGGTGCAACTTCATAATATAAATCAATATCTTCTTTAGAAATGAAATTATCTCTAAACCAACTTAAAACAGTTAATTCATAACAATTGTCATCAAATTTATATTGAAAATGTTTCATACAGGCAGATGTTAAATAGCAACTTCCTGAAGAATTTTCTTTTTGCCCGTTGATTTTTGTAACAGTCTCAAAACTTTTTTTCTCGGTATCAACTTTAATATGTATTGAATCATGTGGCTTTGTTCTAGCATCTGGACTATATACATCTATTTTTGCCCCTTTTTTATCACTATATTCAGTAATTTTTATTTCTTTATTATTTTCATTTCCCATATTATTATTCTACCTTTCTATTAACTTTTTTCTTAATTCCATTATCTGCCATATCCATATAACAATTTCGTCACTTAAAAAACTTTCATTACCTAATTTTGGATTATAAAGGAATTCTGTATTTAAATTATTGATTTTTTCATACACATTTAGTAATTCATCAGATTTGATAAAATCTAGGTCTTGTTCTATTTCAAATTTAGCTCCCCAGTTAATTATTATATTTAATATTTTTTTTATCTCTTCATGTTTTGTCTTATAAGAATCTAGAACAGACATAATAGCTAATGGACCAATTAATCTGGCAAAAGCTATTTGTATATCATTTTTTATTGTTTCTTTTTGCTTATTATTCATGTATTACCTCCTTCATATAAAAATTAAAAGGCGACAAAATATATTATTTGCCACCAAAATTGAGATATAAATGTAAGTAACTAATATTTAGTAGCAAACATTTTGTTTCCTAACAATTTACTATTATACTATCATATTTCTTATCGTTTATCAATATTTATCAAAATGAATCGACCACCCTGCGTATTCGAGCTCCATTTTTAGGGAATATTAATTGTTATAATTATTAAAACTGTAAATGACTGGCAGTGAAATTATGAAATTTCGATTAAATGATTATGAAACAAAAGATGTAATGCGAATTTTGAGAGAGTGGACTGAATCGGGAATTTAACACTTTTTAAATATTAAATTTTTACAAAGCCAGAGCTGGTCTATTATGAATAGTATCAAGTTTTTTTACAAAACCAGTTTCTTGCTCTTTTTCTTTTTCTCCAAATTGTTCATTTAAAGTTAAAACGCTACTTTTATATTTACTGTATGCAAAATCATAGTCCCCATTTTCAATAGCCTTGATACAAGCCTCTATAATGTATTTATATATATAATCATATATTTTATCATTATCTTCTAAAGCATCAATATTTTCTACTATTATAGGTGCAACTTCATAATATAAATTAATATCTTCTTTAGAAACAAAATTATCTCTAAACCATCTTAAAACAGTTAATTCATAACAATTGTCATCAAATTTATATTGAAAATGTTTCATACCGGCTGATGTTAAATAGCAACTTCCTGAATGACTATCTTTTTGAGATTTATCGCTGTTATGAGGTGTCGCACTGTAACTTTTACTATTACTGTCTACATTAATATGAGCAGCAGAATGATCTGGAATGCTTGGGTCTTTATCATAAAAAGAAATATGATCTCTTCCTTTTTTATCAGTACTTATTTTAATTGTAACCCCTTTTTCGTTGACATATTCGCCTCTTTCATTTCTTCCCATTATTTTTCCTCCTTTATTAACAATAATTTTTTTTGCAAATTGAATAAATAATCACTCCATATTTCAATTTGTTCTGCATAATTTCCATTTTCTATAGCATATTTTTCAAGCAAAGGTAATGAACTAAGATGGACATTATTTAATACATTTGTAGATAACATACTAAAATCTTTATACTCGTCATATTTTATTTTTTGCTTAGCTATTAAATTTAACATTTCCATATATTCTGATTTGTCATCATTATATGGTTGATAATAAATTGCTATAGATAAATTATACAATAATTTTTCAAAAGCTTGTTCTAATTCTTTTGACATATTATTTTTTTCCTCCTTTAATCAAACATGCTTTTTCTCATAATTCTAAAAATTCATTATACCAAATATCAATTTCTTCAATATATTGAGTATTTATGCCTAAACAATTAAATTTAAGGTTAGTTATTCGCGAATCAGCTATATCAATATCACTTGCCTTTATACGTGATAGATTATTACCATTATAATACAGATTTATCCACTTTGTAAAAAGTGATAATAATTGTTTATAATCTTTCCAATACTTTTCATAAGTAAAAGTATATTGGTTATTATTCATAAGCTTTCTCTTTTCTCATATATAAATTAAAAGGCGACAAAATATATTATTTGCTACTAAAATATTAATTACTTACATTTATACTTAAATTTTGGTAGCAAACATTTTGTTTCCTAACAATTTACTATTATATTAACATTTTTTTGTTATAGATTTCAATAATTTTTAATTTGATAAAATAAAGAAACTAGGTGCTAAAAGTAGCTCCTAGAATTTTTTAAAAAAATGTGATATTGTAAAATAAAAACCCTTGAAAAAACAAGGGTAAACTACTAAATGGTGGAGGATAAGGGACTCGAACCCTTGACCCCCTGCGTGCAAAGCAGGTGCTCTAGCCAACTGAGCTAATCCCCCAATTCAGATTGCTTATAAATTATAACACGGTATTTAAAAAAAATCAATATATTTTGAAAAAAATATCTGAAAAATATTTTGAAAAAATCTCTAAAAAAATTACTTTATAATAAATTATATTTCTTTTTTAGTTTATATATTCCACAAAAAAGAATTTTAATAGGTCGGCATACTTTAGTTAAATAAAGTGATAGCATAAATTATAATAGGGTGACTAGGGAGGAAATACAATGATAACAATTAAAGTAATTTTTTCCGCACTCGGTGGAATTTTAGGTCATTTTTTCGGTGGCTTTGATATGTTAATAATGACCCTAATAGCATTTGTGATCATGGATTATTTAACCGGCATCATGCAAGCTATAATTCATCATAAATTATGTGCATCAATTGGTTTTAAAGGGATTTTTAGAAAAATATTAATCTTTTTTATTGTAGGTATTGCCGTGAGTTTAGATAATCTATTTGAAGTAACTGATTTAAGATATGTAGTAATTGTCTTTTATATTGTCAATGAAGGAATATCAATTATTGAAAATGCGGCCCAATTGGGCTTGCCAATTCCAGAAAAAGTAAAATCTATCTTTAAAAAATTAAATACCAAAGAAGAAAAGTAGCTATCCTACTTTTTCTTTAGGTAAATGTGATAATATATGAACAGTTTGTGATATAATTTAGATAGGTGATTTTAATGTTAAAAACCGAAAATTTAACCAAATATTATGGCGAAACTTTAGGCATTCAAAAAATAGATTTAGAAATTAATAAAGGGGAAATATTTGGTTTATTAGGACCAAATGGCGCGGGTAAAAGTACTTTTATCAAGTGCGTGATGCGCATGATAAATAAAACGGCCGGTAAAATTTATATAAATGGTCAGGAAATAACCAATAAAGAAGATTATAAAAGAGATATTGGTTATTTGCCCAGCGAGATAAACTTATATGATGATTATAAAGTTAGAGACATGCTTAAGTATTCAGCTTCCTTTTATAAAGAAAACTTAGAAGACAGAATTAATTATTTAACCCATAAATTACAAGTACCAATGGACAAAAAAATCGAAGAATTATCTTACGGTAATTTAAAAAAAGTGGGAATTGTTTTAGCCATGATGCATAGTCCAAAACTGTTAATTTTAGATGAGCCTACTAGTGGTCTTGATCCTTTAATTACCGAAGTATTTTTCAAATTATTGGCCGAAGAAAAGAAAAAAGGAACAACCATTTTGTTTTCAACCCATATTTTAAGCGAAGTAAAAAAAATTTGTGATCGAATTGGCATGATCAAACAAGGATCACTTATTAAAATAGATACAGTTGAAGCATTAACCAATAATAATGTAAATATAGTAACTATTATTGGGGAAGGCTTTAAAAAAATGAAACTTCCAATCAAAGATATTATGATTAAAGAAGAAAGTAAAAATTCAATTAAATTTGTGTATAAAGGAAATATAAACGATTTAATTAAAATCTTATCCGAAGTTAAAATTGAACATTTAATTATTGAAGAGCCAAGTATTGAAGATATATTTATGAATTATTATAGATAGGTGATAATGATGATAAAAAGAGAATTAAAAATAAATTTAAAAACGTTCCTAGTTTGGGGACTTTCAATCAGTGCTTTGCTTACCTTGATATTTTGTATTTATCCAACCATTTCAAATAACGTAGAAATAGACAAACTGTTAAAAGCTCTTCCCGAAGAAGTTTTAAAAGGTTTCAACTTTGATGCCGTAAGCATTTCTACCGTATTTGGCTGGTATGCCAGTGAAGGGTTTATGATCGCTACTTTAATTGGGGCTTTATATGCAGCTAGTTTAGGCTCAACAATCATCTTAAAAGAAGAAAGCGATAAAACGATTGAGTTTTTATATGCTAAACCAGTAAGTCGCAATAAAATACTAGGATCTAAAATAATAGTAGCTATATTCTATATTTGTTTATTTAATTTGTTACTAATGTTAGTAACCGGTATTGGTTTTGCCCTTACTGATGAACTGCCAGTAACGAAGTGGTTATTACTGACCATAAGTCCGATTTTCATCCAATTAGCGCTTTTCTTTATTACAGCATTTATAGCTACCTTTTTCACCAAAACGCGCAAAGCCATGGGTATATCATTTGGTTTAGTTATGGGGACATACGTGATAAATATGATCGCTCAAATGAGTGATAAAGTGAATTTTTTAAAATTTTTCACTCCATTTGGTTATATTGATGCTAGCACGATTATAAAAACAGAGGCACTTGACAGCTATAGTATAATAATTGGTGTAATAATTTTAATTTTTGCCAGTTTACTTTTTATTCGATATAACAAAAAAGAATTAGCATGAGGAGGAAATAGATGGAAACACCAAAGGAAAATATTTTAAAATTTATGAGCAACCGGCCAAATTGTGCTGGAATTATCGGCTATGGCTCCGGCGTTAAACCACAAGTTGGGCAGGAAAAGCGAAAACCACAAATTGATTTAATTGTGATAGTTAAAGATTTAAAAGCGTGGCATAAAGAAAATATTAAACGCAATCCTAAAGACTATGCCTTTTCAAGTAAATTGTTTTTCCGCTTTGCTCCCACAAAATGGTTAAAAGCAGGCGGCAAGATATGCTACATGACTTACATTCCATTTGAGGGGCACAAATACAAAATTGGGACCATTGAAGAAACAGATTTTTTGCATGACTTAAAAAAATGGGAAACTTTTTATATGGCCGGGCGAATGCAAAAACCAATTCTGATCGTCAAAGCCACTAAAGAAATTGAACTAGCAATCGAATATAATCGGCAAGCCGGGGTTAAAGTAACCCAATTAATGTATGATAAAAATCCAGAAATAAAAGATTTTTATATTACTTTAGCTTCACTATCGTATATTGGTGATACCCGAATGGGGATCGCTGAAAATCCCGATAAGGTCCAAAACATTGTGCTAGGGAATTTAGATTTCTATAATGAAATATATGGCCAGCAACTGCAAATTAAAAATGATTATGTGCAAATTAAACAAAATTTCAGTTTAGAAACTTTACCAGATGATCTAAAAGAGTATATCGATAAAAATGATCAGCCAATTAAAGATAAAATAACGAGTTTTTTAACCGCCAAAAATAAAAGTCAAAGTATGACTCAAACGTTAAAAGGAATATTTACAACGGGGCCAGTTAGATCAATTAAATACGCGGCTGAAAAATTGAAAAGACGCAAAAGAAAGTAAATAAACATAGGGGGAAATTATGAGTAAACAAGAGAATATTCATCCATTAAGTGAAAAAGATATTTTAAAATTATTGGAGCAAATGCCAAAAGTAGATGCGGCAATAATTTATGGCTCAGCTTTTTTTAAACAAAGTGGCGTTGAGACCGGAGAAAAGAAAAGCTATGATGTCATGTTATTAGTGAGTGATCCAAATGCTTGGCACCGACAAAATTATGCCATAAATAGAGAAGATTATTCTTATTTAGGCCGTTTATTTTTAATTCATAACTATTTGCCAAAAAAAGTAATTAAAAATCCAATTAATCAAAAAATAAGTTGCATATTTAAAGAACAATACAACGGAAATGAAATTAAGTTTTTGATAATCGAAACAGCTATGGCTTTACATAGTGCATATACTTGGGATTATATTTCTATTCCTGGTAGATGGCATAAAGAAATTAAAGTAGTTGTTAATAATCTGGGTGAAAGCTTAGATAAAGCTTTAGAATTCAACCGTGAAAGTGCAGCTAAAGTTAGTTTGATTATAAATAGTCATGATCAAATATCTGAAGAGGAATTTGAAGAGACAATTGCTAATATTTCTTATATGAAAGATGTTCGAATGACGACGGGTAGTGAAGATGCCGATAAGGTGAAAAATATTCGTGATGGATCCAAAAGATTTTTGCAGCTCCATTACGTGAATTTACCATTTATAAAAAAAGAGGATAGATATATATTAAATACCAGCAAGCAGATTACAACGGGCGAATTACCGACCAATATGGCGCAGTATATTTGGAGTACTCCAGAAAAAACACGTGGGCAAGTAGTTAGGGAATATTTAGAAAAAAGAACGGAACAAGATAGTGTCAGTTTAGCTATTAGATGCTTTTGTACAACTGGTCCGAAAAAAGCCGCCCAAGTATTTATTGGTAAAAAGATTAAAGCATTAAAATCTAAGCTATATAAAGGCGAACATTATCATGTGGCCTTTGGAAGAAAAAACGACTTAGGGAAAAAAACGGAGCCAAAAGGTATTAAACAACTAGTTAAAAAGTAATCTTGATATTTTGACATATATCATGATATTTGTTATAATTTAAGACATGGTTAGGTGATGAAAAATGAAGATTAAAACAGTGGAACTAGTTGTTTCAGCCGTTAGACGAAGTCAATATCCAACCGATGATAAACCAGAGTATTTATTGATTGGGCGCTCCAATGTGGGAAAAAGCAGTTTTATTAACACCCTTGTTAATCGTAAAAATTATGCTAGAACCTCAGGTAGACCAGGAAAAACTCAGACAATTAATTTTTATAAAGTTAATGATGAGTTTTATTTAGTGGATGCTCCAGGGTATGGTTATGCCCAGGCCAGTAAAACCAAACGAAAGAAATTTGGGTTAATGATTGAAGATTATATTGTTAATCGCCCAAATTTGAAACAAGTGTTCTTACTGATTGATTTTCGGCATAAACCGACTAATGATGATATTATGATGTATAATTATTTAAAATATTATAAAAAACCGGTGACTATTGTGGCCACTAAAATTGACAAAATTGGAATTACGGTGCAACAGAAACAACGTAATACTATTTTAGAAGAACTAGATTTAGTGGTTGGTGATGATTTTGTGATGTTTTCAAATGTTACAAAAGCCGGTAAAGAAGATATTTTGAAAAAAATTGAAATAACTTTGTAACAGCGTGGCACTTTATACCAATTTTCATACACTATTGTTAGGTGATAAAATGAAGTTGGTTACTGTTGATGATATGCTGATATTATTTTTAAACCGTGTATATATTCAAAGCCTAGACTTTTCCGATAAAGAAAGTGTTCAAAAGTATATGAAGCAGTTACTAAGCAAGCTTCGAAATAAATATGATTTAGAATTTGACGGTTACTATGAAATGACTTTGTATTTAGATATGAATTATGGAGTTATTATTGAAGTTAAAAAGGAAGAATTAGAATACTTAGATTATTTTAGTAATCAAATTGAAATGAATACCAAAGTGATCGAAGGCTCTTTTTTATATGAAGTTAGCAATTTTGACGAAAATTTTATGGAAAAGTTTTGGGTTTATAAATTAAAAGATAAAATTTATTTACGGGCTAAAGACAATATTTCGAATATTGAAATGGGGATAATATTAGAATCGGCCAAAATTATATATGGAGATTTAGCTGATAAAATAATTAGGAAAGCAAAAGTATTGAGGTGATAGGTATGCGTAAACCAGTCGTGGCTTTAGTGGGGAGACCGAATGTTGGGAAGAGTACCATTTTTAACCGCTTGGTTGGCTCTAAACTTGCCATTATTGAGGATACTCCAGGGGTAACACGCGATCGTCTTTATGGAACGGTCAATCATGGTGATTATAGTTTTCATCTTATCGATACTGGCGGCATCGATATTGCTGAGAACAAGTTTAACGATGAGATTAAAGGACAAGCTGAACTGGCCATTGATGAAGCTGACATTGTCGTCTTTGTGGTTGATGGCAAAGAGGGGTTAACGGCTAATGATTATGTGGTGCGAGATATTTTAGTGCGCAGTGGTAAAGATGTAATTGTGGCTATCAATAAAGCCGATACTAAATTATTTAAAGAACATCAATATGACTTTTATGAGTTAGGTTTTGCAGACTATGTGTGTGTTAGCGGTGAACAAAATTTTGGCTTTTATGATTTAATTGATGCAATTACTAAAGACTTTAAAGAAATACCTGAGGATTATGAGGATGATGTAATCAAATTTTCGATTATTGGTCGTCCTAATGTGGGGAAAAGTAGTTTAGTCAATGCTTTATTAAATGAAAATCGGGTAATTGTTAGTGCTGTAGCGGGAACGACGCGTGATGCCATTGATACGCCTTTTACCTATCATGGCGAGCAATTTGTGGTAATTGACACAGCGGGAATGCGTAAGCGAGGCAAGATATATGAAAATGTCGAAAAGTATAGTTTGCTTCGCTCGTTAAAAGCTATTGATAGATCCGATGTTTGTGTAATTGTTATTAATGCCGAAGAGGGAATTATTGAGCATGATAAACATATTGCAGGATATGCCATTTCTGCTGGTAAAGCCGTGGTTATTGCTGTTAATAAATGGGATGTTATTGAGAATAAGGATAAAGCGATGAAAGATTTTACAAAAGATATTCGTAATAATTTTCAATTCATGCCTTATGCGCCGATTGTTTATTTATCAGCTTTAACTAAAAAACGAATCCATACTTTAATGCCGATGATTATTAAGGTTTACGACAACGCCCGAAGAGAAGTGAAAACTAGTTTATTAAATAATATAATTATGGATGCTTATGCCCTTAATTTGCCACCGACTTATAAAAATAAAAGGTTGAAGATATATTTTTCTTCACAAGTTGGAACATGCCCGCCTACCTTTAATATTCAAGTTAATAGTAAGGGGTTAATTCATTTTTCTTATGAACGTTATTTGGAAAATAAAATTCGAGAGTCTTTTGATTTTGAAGGAACACCAATTGTTTTACAATTCAAAAACAAGGGAGAACAGTAAAATGGCTGTTCTTTTTTTGTTTTATGCTGACCAATTTTTAATTTCTTCATATACTAATGTAGGAGAGTGATGTACTTGCAATTTTCAGATAGTTTTTTTAATCGAGTAGAAAAAAAGACCAATGTTGGGAGGCAAACGATATTAGATTTGGCGGCTAAATTACAACAAAGTGACTTGAAAAACGAGCAAACCTTAAGAGAAGTTATTCAAGAACTTGGACAAATGACTGGTAAAGAAGTATCGAAAGAAAAGGAAGATAAAATTATCGAAGCTGTAGTTAACGATAAAGTCCCAAAAGATATTGATAAGTTAATATAAAAGCCATCATATTAGATGGTTTTTTGTTACAAAATTAAAAGAAAGGTTTGACGTTAGGTAATCACTCAAGTCAATGGTCTTAAATTATTGATAGAATTAGATAGACAATAAAAAGCATAATTCACATTTTTTATAATGCTCCCTTAGTTTAGACATAATTTTATGATGCTGAAAAATGTTTAAAATACGAGTTGGCTATTTGGACATTACTTGGTATAATTTTAGTAGAAAGGTGGCAGCCGTGATGATAAAAGCCGTGATTTTCGATATGGATGGTTTAATGTTTGATACCGAAGCTTTGTGGCTCACTGGTGGAGTGCAAGTGGGCCAGTCTTTAGGTTATGTGGTTAATGATCGTTTAATTAGGTCTTGTATTGGAACTACGCACGAGACAACTAAACAATTATTTTATCAAGAATTTGGGCCAGATTTTCCGTTTGACCAATTTTATAATGGCTATGGGGATTATATATTGAAAACAGTCAAAGAACAAGGTATAGCGATGAAAAAAGGTTTAATAGAGTTAATTAATTATTTAAAAGCAGAAAAATATCTGTTAGCTTTAGCTTCTTCCAGTGCGTATATAAGGATTGCTTTATATTTGGGCCAAAATCAGTTAAGCGAGGCTTTGTTTGATGTAATAGTAAGTGGTGATGAAGTCCAAAAAGGAAAACAACATCCCGATATTTTCTTAAAAACATGCAGCAAATTAAAAATAAAACCAGTTGAAGCCATAGTTTTGGAAGATTCCAATAATGGAATAACAGCTGCTTATCAAGCTGGTTGCTGGCCGGTGTTAATTCCTGATATGGATATTATTAGACCTGAAGTGAGTAAAATGGCTTATAAAAGTTTTGAAAATTTGTTAGAAGTTAGAGATTTTTTTAAAACGATTAAAAAGAATAATACCAATTTAGATTAAACCAGATGCTAAAAGATAATACATATAAAAATTATGAATTTTAACGATTTTTTTCATATAAATTTTTTTATTCACATATATTTAAGTAAATTATGGAAAGTAGGGATTATATGGAAAAGATTGATATTATCAAAAGTATTACTGAAAGAACAGGTGGGGACATATATTTAGGCGTAGTAGGGGCCGTTAGAACTGGGAAATCAACATTTATAAAAAGATTTATTGAAAACCTAGTTGTTCCTAATATTGAAGATGAATACGAACGCAAAAGAACTTTGGACGAAATACCACAGTCTGCTCAAGGTCGGACAATTATGACGACTGAGCCTAAATTCGTTCCAAGTAATGCCGCTAAAATTAAAATTGACGATTTCTCCGCTGATGTGCGCTTAGTGGACTGTGTTGGATATATTATTAATGGAGCCAAAGGGTATGAAGATGAAAATGGACCGCGAATGGTTAGAACACCTTGGTATGAGGAGGAAATTCCGTTTGTCGAAGCAGCTGAAATTGGCACGGAAAAGGTCATTAAGGATCATTCGAGTATAGGGGTATTGATAACTTCTGATGGCTCGATTGGTGAATTTTCTCGTAATGATTATACTGAGGCTGAAGAGCGAATTGTCTTAGAATTAAAAGAAATTGGGAAGCCATTTATTGTCATCTTAAATTCTGTTCATCCAATGTTGCCAGAAACTGAAAGTTTGGCAGAGACATTAAAGGATAATTATAATGTGCCAGTTATTCCAATGAATATTGATAATATGAGTGAAAGAGATGCTTATGGGATTTTAAGGGAAGCCCTTTATGAATTTCCAGTGGTGCGCATCAACGTGGCAATGCCTGATTGGGTAGCTTGTTTAAGCCCAAATAATTGGTTAAAAAAAGCTTACATGGATACGATTAAAGATAGTATTTATGAAATTGATAAATTAAGGGATATTGATACGATAACTAGTCGTTTGGAAACTTGTGAGTATATAAGTAAAGCTTATTTATCAGAGGTTAATACTTCAACTGGAGAAGTTAATGTGACCTTAAAAGCTCCGAATGAATTATATAATCAAGTCCTTAAAGAAATCATTGGGGTTGATATAGAGAACCGTTCACAATTATTAACGTTATTCCAAGATTATAACGAGGCTAAACAAGAATATGACCAAATTAAAGATGCTTTGAAAATGGTTAAAAAAACCGGATATGGGGTAGCCAGTCCAACTTTGGCTGATATGACTTTAGATACTCCAGAAATTATTAAGCAAGGTAGCCGTTATGGCATTAAATTAAAAGCGGTCGCGCCATCTATACACATAACAACTATAAAAATGCAGTGGCTAAGTTTGATAGATGGGTTAATGCGAGAAGTAGAAAGCCATTTGAGTTTGTTTATGAAGTGGAAAGTTATGTTAGTTTAAATATAGTATAGGCAATTATTTTAATAAAATAGTTGTTTTTTTTTATTGTATTTGAGTTTTTAGGTATATTTTTTAAGTATAATATATATAGGAGCAGATGAAAGGTTGTTGTTGTATGTCAAAGAAGAAATTAGGAATTGGGACAATTGATATAAATAAAAAGTTTAAAGATAAAGAAGAAGCAATGAAATATGCGAAAAGATTAAAGCAGTTTATAGATGATTTGTGTAAAAGAAAAGGTTGGCAAGCGTCAGCAATTATAGGTATAAGTAGATTAAAAAAAGAAGTAAGTAGTATAAGATATGAAGTAAGCGGAAAAAGAGGTCGCCCTAAAAAGATAGTTAATATAAATAATGTTATGGCTAATGGTTGGTATAAAGGCGATTATTATGTTGATTGGCATTTGCATATAATAATAGTTAGTAAGCCAAGTTATGCGGCTAGAAATGCGATTAAAGCCTATATAGATAAGAATTGGAAGAATATAGAAAATGAGCATATAGTAAAGGAGTTTGATTTAGAAGATTTAGGTAAAAAAGAAGTATATAAGAAAAAATGTAATGTAAAAATGGCTGATTATTTTATATGGCAAAGTGAAGAAGTGAAATTTTGCCATTGTAATTATAGTGGCGAAGAAGATTTGAAGTATAGTTTAAAGCAGTATTATTATGAATATTTAAAAATGAAGAGTGCGAAGATAAAGTTAATTAGAGAGCATAAAGCTAAGCCTATGAGTGATGAAAAATATTTAAAGCGATTAGAAAAGATAGAAAGTAAGTTTATAGATATAAGAGATTATTTTTTAGAATTGAGTAAGGAAGATGATGAGAAAATGCAAAAGGAGTTTATGGAACAAGTAAGATTTAGTAAAATTGCAGAAAATTATAATAAAGGTCAGAAAGATTTGAGCATAAGTCGTAAGCGAAAGGAAGAAGATAGCCCATTTTAAAAGGGAAAAATGCGAATAGGAAGTAAGATATTAAGTATCATATAATTTATATTATTTTGGTATTAGGATAATATATATAAATATATTAGATGAGTAAGAAAGTAAAGATAAGAATAGTTTTAGAAAGATATTATTTAGATAATAAATTATAATATGATTTATTTAGAAGTGGTGGTGTAGAATAAGGTAAAATAAAAAGGATATATATAGTAATGATATATAGCCTTGAAGTAGTTAGTTATTATTTAAGCCATCGATATAGGCTTCCGCTTTGGCTTTGTTAATAGTAGATAATTTGTTAATTTTATTTAGTAGCATAAAGTCAGTATCAGAAATATTATTAGGCTTGATGTCATTTATAGGTAAGTCGTATTTAGTTCTGCATAATAGATAGTCAATAGAAGTATTGTAGTAGTCAGCAAGTTTAATAAGCATATCAGGGCTTGGGAAAATCCTGCCAGTTTCATAAGATGATATAGATTCTTGGGTAGTATTTAAAGCCATAGCGACTTTAATTTGTAGTTCCCCACGCTTTTGCCTTATTGTTTTAAAGTTATTTTGCATAGTCCCCTCCTCTATATATAATTTTAAAGATATTAGATGTTAGTGATAGTAATATTAGTTATATTTATATAATTAGTATTGTATATTTTGCTAAAATAATATATAATTATGTATAGTGAGGTGTATATATGGAAGATTTATTTTATTTGTTGTTAGGGGTTGCGGTTATAGTATTGCCTATTTATTTTATAGTTAAGGCTATTAAGAATAAGGGTAAAAAAGAAAAATATGTAAAGAAAGAAAGCAATATTAAGGAGCCAAAAGTTGATAAGCCAAAAGAAAAAAGTGTTGGTAAAATATTTGCTATTATATTTGGTGGTGCAGTTGGTTTTATATTTTTAGCAGTAGCAATTGCAATGATAGCGACAGGTGGAAAAGTTGAGCCAGTAGATAATAGTTCAAAAATGGTAAAAGAAATTAAAAGTAGTTTAAATGTTAATAATGAAGAAGCAATATCAATGGAGAATATTTTTAAAAGCATTGGCATTGATGAAATTGATAGTATAGAGGCAGATGAAGCATTAGATGAATATGAGGGTGCTGGGTCTAAAGGTTATAGAGTTAAAGCCAGTTTTAGTCAAAATAATAATATAATTTTATATGTTAGTAGTGATAATAAAATTATATGTATAAGATGGGCGGATAAAGATTTTTATAGGGATGGCAAGGTATTGTTGAATTTTAATGATTATTTAATCAGTTGGGATGAGAAAAATGAGTATAATATTGATGCCCAAGAAAGAATTAAGTCATTATTAAAAGCCCCAAGTACAGCAAAGTTCCCTAGCATAAATAATTGGAAGTTTGGTAAAGATAATGGAATTGTTATAGTGCAAGCCTATGTAGATAGTGAAAATAGTTTTGGTGCTAAGTTAAGAAGTGAGTTCCAAATAAAATATGATAAAAATAAAAATGTTGTGTCATTGATTATTGATGGTGTTGAGTATATAAAGTAAAAATTAGCATTTATAGTAAGTTTAAGGTAATTTAATGTAGTTTAGTATAAATTATATTGAGTTACCCTTTTTTATTGAAATAAAGGCGAAATAAGTAAGTATTTAATATATAATATAATTAGGTGGTAATGATGAGTGATTTTAATAAATTAAAAAATGGAATAATGGGTTTTATTATAGGTGATGCTATGGGGGTTCCATTAGAATTTAAAAAAAGAGAATTATTTAAAAATAGTAAGGTCGTTGATATGATTAGTAGTGATAGAGTTGGTGCAAAAGGTGTTTGGTCTGATGATAGTAGTATGGTTATTGCTACAATGAAAGCAATTATAGATAATAAAGGCAAAATAAATTATAAGAGTATTATGGATAATTTTATTTTATGGGTTTCAAATAAAGATTTTATTGCCATAGATAAAGCATTTGGCATTGGCAGAGCAACATTTTTTGCTTTAGGCAATTATCATAATAAAAGATATGAAACGATAACTGACTGTGGGATGAAAGGTTTTAATTATAATGGTACTGGTAGTTTAATGCGAATATTGCCTATTGCTTACTATTGCTATTATAAACAATTAAATGATGATGAAATATATAATTTAGTAAAAGATATATCATCATTTACTCATAGACACGAAATAAGTGTATTAGGTTGTTTTATATATGTGTTGTTGGTTATAGAGTTATTAAGTGGCGAAGAAAAAGAAAATGCTTATAGTAATATAAAAAAATATAATTATAGAAAGTATTTTAGCTTGGAAAATATAAAGTATTATGACCGATTATTAAATAACGATATTAGTAAATTAGATGTAGATAGTATTAGTAGTATGGGTTTTGTTGTTGATACATTAGAGGCAGTAGTATGGTGTTTTATAAATAATAATGGTTATGATAAATGTGTCATTGAAGCCATCAATTTAGGAAACGATAGTGATACTATTGGAGCATTAACTGGTGGGTTAAGTGGTTTATATTATGGTGATTTGCCTAGCAAATGGTTAGATAGTATAGTTAAAAAAGATTATTTATTACAATTAAGCAATGATTATTATAATGCTATAAAATAATGTGTTCTAAAATATATGGTTTAAAAAATTGAATAGTTAGTAAAAATAGCAGCATATTAGTAAGTTTAAGGTAGTTTAGGTAACTTAGCATAAATTATATTGAGTTATCATTTTTATTGAAATTTGCGAGGAATAAACAGCAAATAACTATGATATATAGCAAAAATAATGTATAATAATATGCGGTGATGTAAGATGTCATATACAACAATTTTTAAGGTTAAGCCAAAAAAAGAAAATAAAAATAGATTTTGTAAAAGAATAAGTAATTTGTTAGAGGATATAGAAGTAGTAGATATTTATAGTGAAAATATAATATTAAATGGTAAACAGATGTTAGATTTTTTGTTTAGACATGTAGCATTTAATATAGGTTATACAGATATAGATGATTTACTTAAAGAAGCTAATAATAATTATGGGAATATATTTGCTTTATGTAGACAAGCAGATGAAGATATTTGGGATAATGAGTTGTTATCAAATATAGAAATAATAGTAAATTGCTTTTATAGTTTTGAAAATAATGAATATGGATATGGCTATTATTATAAAAAAGAGAAAGCATTAAAAAATATTGAATTGTTGTTTAATGCTATTAGAGCATTTTTATTAAGTAATGGTTATAAATTAGTAGAAGGTGAAAATCGTTTAAGTATTGTAGAAAATGAAATAGCTATTGATATTGAAGATATAGAAGATGAAAAAATAAAAAGTGAAATTATTAGTTTTTATGATTATAAAAATGCTAATGATATAGAAGAAAAGAAAAAGATAATGCTTATTTTAATTGGAAAGTTAGAAAGTAGAAAAAATGATATTGAAAAATTATTAGGGTCAAAAATAGCTGATATGTTTAGTAATTATGCAAATAATTTGAATTTAAGGCATAATAATATAAGTGAATCATATAAAAAATATTATAATAAAGCGGTTGCAGATTTAAGCGAAGAAGAAATTGTTAAATGGTATGATTATGTTTTTGCTTTTATGATAAATATATATTTAAGTTTAGATAAAGTAAAAAATATAAATGTTAATGGTGGTTTTAAATAGCATTTAAAAAAGTGTAGGTTTATAAAGACTTAGATTTTAATAGAATTTAAGTCTTTTTTGTATTGTTAAAACTGCCCTTACCTATTTTCAAATATTTGGAAAGTTTTACTACTTTTTTAAATAAACGGCTCGTATCTTTTTTGAAAGTCATATATTATATATTTATGGTAAGGAGGTGTCATAAAGTGAATAAGTCAATTTTAATAAAATTGGTTGACTGGATATGTGATGGTTATGTAGATGCCTTAGTAACTGGCATAGAAGAAAATGAGCATTATTTTCCTTATACTATTGCCTTAGTACATTTTATAGATGAGCTTCAAAGAAAATGTATTAAGGTTAATTATAATGAGTTAGTTAATGATTCCATAATTGATAACGTTTTAAAAGAAGCAAATGATTATTTGGCGAGGTAGGTTTATATGAAAAGTAAAATATTTGGCTATGCTAGAGTTAGTAGCAAAGAGCAGAACGAAGAAAGACAATTAGTAGCATTTAAAGGATATGGTATTGATGAGAGAGATATTTATGTTGATAAGCAAAGTGGTAAAGATTTTAATAGAGAAAATTACATTACATTAAAACATATATTAAGAGAAAATGATTTATTAGTTATTAAGTCTATTGATAGACTTGGCAGAAATTATAATCAAATCATTGATGAGTGGAAAGATATTACTAAAAATATTAAAGCAGATATAGTTGTTATTGATATGCCTTTATTAGATACTAGAAAGAATAAAGATTTGCTTGGAACTTTTATTAGTGATTTAGTATTACAAATATTAAGTTATGTTGCTGAGCAAGAAAGAACTTTTATAAAGCAAAGGCAAAAAGAAGGCATTACTAATGCTAAAAATAATGGGGTTAAGTTTGGTAGACCCAAAATAGAAAAACCACAAGATTTTGATGTTGTGGTTAGTCGTTGGAAAAATAAAGAGATTAAAAGTAAAGAAGCAATGGAATTACTAGGACTAAAACCTAATACTTTTTATAACATGGTTAAAGATAATTAGTTATTTACTAAATCTTCAGTTTCTTTAATGCTTTCTTTAATACGGTCATATTTATCTTCTAATATGCATTTTTCTTTAATATTAGTAAAGGTATCTCTAATTGAATTTATGTATTCAGAATTATCATTAATGCCATTATAATAAGGTTTTAAATGCTTTTCTACCAGGCGGAACATATATTTATATTCTTTACTTTTATAAAAAATTTTAGAAGCATTACAACAGATAGTTTCCTTTCCACATATAGTTCTAGGCCTACTACACATTTTTTTATTAGGAATAGTAGCAAGAAAATATCTATTGCACCTTTCACACTTTTTGATATAGTAATTATTATTTGAAGAAAACAAGCAATTAAGTAACATATAAAGAAATTCATAATCACTTTGACAATAACATTCTTTATGTAAGTATAAAATATTTTCAACTTTATTAGTTAATGTTTTATTAGATTTCCATAATGGTTTTGCTTTAGGTTTATTATTTTTATAATATAAATTTTTATCATTAAAGTATAAGTTTTTATTTTTACCGTTTTGTATGTAATTTATAAATATATCATTGTTTTTATCTTTAATAGAAGAATTAATTTTTATAATAGTTTCGTTTAAGTTTTTGAATGCTATATTATTTGCTATTCTGTATTTTAACCAACTTTCCTTATTTATTGTGTTAATATTCTTTTTAATTTCATTAGTCTTATTTGAGTATTCTAATATTTTATCTAATTCTTTAATCATAGCATTATTTAAAACTGGTTTATATAGATTATAAAAATAACTTGATACAAGATTATTGTTTAATAATGGTTCTATACCTTTAATACTGATATTTTCATTGTAAAAGAAATTGTTATTCATCATACATTAACTCCTTTAAATTGTTTATGTCGTATAGTTTTTAAAAACATATACGACACGTTCTCTTCGACTATATCATAATTTTAAAGTATAATCAATTTGAAAGCAGAAATTATTTTAATTTTTAGTTGCAACGAATAGTTTTTGCTTCATATGAGGAGGAAAGACAAATGAAAGTAAATAATTTTAAAAAAGAATATTACAATATATTCAAAAGTAATATGCTGTTATTAAAAACAGCTTCAAATAATGTGTAGAAACTACTTGAAGATTTTGATAATACTTTTGACTATATGCAAAGTACCTATAATGATTTGCAAGAATATTTAGAACTTCTAAAGGATGAAAAAGAATTATTAACAACTATTTTATTAGAATATTCTGCTATCATATACGGTATGAAAAACGATTTTGCAGAGTAAAATTAGGTAGGCGGATTGGTAAAACTCCAAAAGTTTACTATAATTATTATTCAATAAAGGTAGGTGGTAAAGTGATAAATAATAGCACATAAAAAGCACTACATAAAGTAATGCTTGAAGATATATGAGGTTAAAGTAACTTTGGCGAGGTACTAACCTCATAATAAGTTGTAGGGTTTTCTAATTCCCTATTTATATTATATGATAAGTATAATTAAATTGGAATAGTTTTAGAAAACCTCCTAGTAAATTAAATTGTATGAGGAGGAATGATTATGAATTTGCTAGTAAAAAATGATGTTGCTATATATTGTAGCAGACCTTCTAAAGTTGAAATATCTTTAGATGAACAATTAGAGTGTTTAAAAAAATATTGTAAACATTTTGGTTTAGATATAGTTAAGGAATATATTGATACCGATAATGTTAAAAAACCACAATTTAATCAAATGCTTGAAGATATTAAAACAAAAGCATTTAATATTGTACTTTCATATAGTTTAGAAACATTAGCAAAAAATGATGAAGATTTATATAAGTTGATTGGTGAACTATATAAATATAATTATGAATTACAATTAGAAAGTTCTTATATTTATGCCCCAGTCATTAAACCACTAATTAAAAGAGAGAGAAATGACAATATTAAAAAAGAAAAAAAGGGAAAAGCAAAATGTTATCCTAAATTCAACATATTTGAAGTTAAAAACCCTAAATCGACAACACCATATAATTGGGTAAATTTATTAGGAGAAGATACATCTCGTTTTGAAGAAAATCCTATTTTTGACGACAATGGGAATTGTTTGGGGACTTGTAGAGATGTTTTTGTAATTATGAAAGAAATTGTAGGTTTTGGGAGAATAAAAATGAGTGAACAAGAAAAAGCAAAAATAGAGGTTAAACCTCGAAAACTATTTGACACATATAGCGATATAGTAGAAAGAGAGGCAAAGAAAAATGAACAATGGAAATAAAAAAATAGTTGCTATCTATACTAGGGTTAGCACAACAGACCAAGCCCGTGAAGGGCATAGTTTAGAGGAGCAAGAAAAAAGATTAAAAGCAAGGTGTGTGTCTAATGATTATGTAGTATATAAAGTATATACTGATGCTGGTATAAGTGGCAAGTCTGCTGAAAACAGACCTGCCTATCAGCAAATGTTAAAGGATATGAAGAAAGGCAAGTTTAATTTGA
>CALVJP010000034.1 GCA_944332215.1 uncultured Bacilli bacterium | reverse complement strand
CCACTTTCATCATAAGTTTTTTCTACCTCTAAATATTTATTATCCTTTAATTCTTTTATTGCGCTATTAACTGCATTTTTACTTTCTTTGCATAAAAGGCATAAACCATTAATATTAAACTTCCAATCATTTGGTAAAGATAACATTAAAGTTAATAGCCCTTTAGCTTTTAAAGAAATACTTTTATCTTCTAAATATCTATTATCAATCTTCGTATAATTTGTAATTTTATTAGTTCTAAATATCATATTTATTTTCTCCTTTCTTAAAATTATGAGTAGCCACTTTTGTTATTTTTGATGTGTTTTTTATAGTAAAAATACTGCATATTTTTAATGAGCATAAGAAGAACGACACCACATATTTATTTACCTTTTATAAAATATAGAGATTATAGTGGTGTCACTACTATTTTTACACTTGCAAAAATGACTACTTTTATAAGTAGAAGTGGCTACTCATAGACAAATATTCTTTAAGTATCAATAAAAAAGTGGCTACTACTTTTATAAATAGTGACCACTCATCATTAATTCATTAAAAATATGTGCTTCCTTTAGTTTTATTTTATATAACACCCTCTTTCAAAGAAAAAAGAGAAGAATCTAGTTTCTCTCTGCATAATTTCTTAATATTTTACTATATTATAGCACTTGACAAAACAGAGTCAAGCTTATTTCATGTCTAATTCATGTCATAATGTGCTTATTTCTTGTTGAATAAATTTTTTAATTTTACATAAATTATAAACCAAAAATTTGTTTAATTAAATTTAAATGTTCAAAATAATAAATCCAATTTCTAAAATCATCTTGTTGCTGCTGCTTTGAATATAAATCAATACCATATATTTCATAATCCGAAAATTTTTCTAATAATTGTTTTACAACATAATATTCAAAAACATTGTAACAGTCTTTATAATCATATTCACTAAAACTTTTCAAATATAAATCAACGAATGATTTAGCATTTTTTATATCAATATTTTTTTCATCGAAGAAAAATTTTACCAAAATAACTGCCAAATCATATAATTTAGAAGTAAATCTAACTTCATCAAAATCAATTAAATAGTATCCATCTTTTGCTGTCAATAAGTTTGATGTACTAATATCAGAATGAACTATCTCCTTTTCGTTATTTATAGGTAGATTTTTAATTTGATTATATCTTTTTAAAACTCGATTAACAATATCATCATCGAGTATATAATTTTTCTTTTCCTTTAAAAGTTTATATTCATTATCGCATTTTATTTTGTAATAATATTCATCATTATTGATGGATGTTTTAAAATTTGAAATTATCTTTAAAAGATTAATTAAATAAAGTGCCGTTGCATTATCAAAAATTGTTGGAACATTTTCTATATAATCAAATAAATAGCAATCAGTATTTTCAAAGATAATTGGTTTTTTATTTTTAGATTTTACAACATTTATACCATTTTCTTCTAAAAAGTCCATTAGTTCAAATGGAAGTGCTTGATTCCTTTTCTTTTTATAAATTTTGAATATATATTTATGATTAAAGTTAGTAGTAAGTTTAATAACTTTATTAGCAATACCCCCAGAAGTGTTTTCTATTTTTACTATTTTCTCATTAGGTTTAAGAAAAGCACTTAATATTTCATTTAATTTTAAAATATACTCTTGTTCTTGTTCATCACTTTTAAAAATTTAAAACTCCTCCTTTATGATTAAAACATATATTTAAACTATATTTCTTTGAATATAAAATCTTTATATCTATTCAAAATCATCAGGAAAAATTAAATGATTTTTACCAACTGTTATAAATTTTTCGCCATCAAATAAAACACCAGATTCTTCATAAAGTACAATAGTAGAGTTTTCTAATTTTAAAACATTATTTAAATCTTTTTTTTCATTATAGTGACACCAAACATTATATCCCTTTATTAAATTTAAACCATTTAAATCTTTAAGATTAACTAAATTTTTATCAGCATGGCTAGAAGTTTTTATTGTTTTCCCAAAAATAATAGCACCAGCTGAGCCACCATAAACGAAGCCCCCATTTTTTAAATATTCTGTAAGAGCATAATCAAAATTACTTTCTTTAATTTCTTTTAATAATTTAAAAGTGTTTCCTCCTCCTATAAAGATAGCTTTATATTCATTTAAATTTGGAGCCTTTTTCAAGTTTGTACATACATCTATATTACATATATTATATTTTGCATATGTTTCTCTAAACCAACTTTCACATTCATCATAAGGGATTTTGTACATTGCAACAGGAATATATAAAACTTTACCTTCTTTTACGTAATTTGCAAAATATTCATCTAGTGATTGAACTTGTTCAGGTTCTCCACCACCTGCTAATAATAATTTCATTTTCTTTTACCTCCTTTAATTTCCTTTATTTTTGTAAATTTATTCTCTTTGTGCACTTTGTCAAGAAAAATTGTTTTACAAACAGTTTCAATATCTGCACTGCTTAAAGATGAATAACTACTAATACCTGCTTGTTTTAATATTTTTTTCTTTATATTCAATGCTACTTCATTATTAATGATACCATTTACTTCATTTAATTCAATCGATGAAGAAATAAATTTTGAATAAAATTCATAATATTGTTTTATTTGTTCGTTAATGTTAGGAATAATATTAATTTCAAAAGTTTCTTTAATTAAATTTCTCATGTGTTTTGATTTGCCAGATGAACCACCTTTAAGACCAGACATTGCCATTAAAGTAAGTGTTCTTATTCTATCAACTTCCTTTAAGTTGCCAAATAAATAATCATATTTAGATACAAATGGTGCAAAAAAATTTTTTCCGCCATTAATTGCCCACAAAATTCTCTCATAACCAAATCCAAAGTCAGACATCATTACATTTTGTTCATTAATATTAAAAGTATATAAATTTGCTTGACCAAGTTCCAAACCTTTATAATTAAATTCTAATCCTACTCCATTATATGCTGTGGTAGAAGGTTTTAGAATTAATTGTAAACCACTTGAATGTAGAGAACAGCTAGATAAAATATCAATCCAATTTTCAATATCTTGAATATAGTCAGCATAATTTGTATTTGTCGAAATTTCACAAACATTGACAAAAGAAGAAAAATATCCTTCCTCCACTCCGCATTTATCTTTTTCAATTAATCTAATAACTGGTTGAAAAGAAATCCATTTATCAATTTGTACTTCAGAACTGCCATATATAATAGGATTTATGGTTTGTAATCCAGCAACAATAAAATCGGTATCTGTATACGGATTATCAATGGAATTAAAATTTTTATATGTAATATTTAATTTATCTAATCCTTTTTTTAATCTATCATAAAATTCATCATCATTTATCAAAAATTTATCTTTTGATTTATTGGTAAAATTAGGATTATAATTTTTTTCTAAAGCAAGTCTTTCCGAACCATCAACAGCAATAGATAAAGTCCATCCTTTTGCTTGCATATAACCTATTATTATTTGTTCAAATTCCTTATAATTCATTTTTATGCCCTACTTTCCATAAATTTTAAGATTTCATAATTCATATATATGCCTTTTTCAAGTTCGCTGACATCTTTATTTTCAATGAAAGTGTCAAATGTTCTGTAACATGAATCAATAAATAATCCCTCTAATAATTCATCACAGTTTATGATTTCAAATTTATATATTAATAAAAATGTATTTAAAATTTGAAATATATTACCTATATTATTAAATAATTCATTTTCAATAAACTTTGCTATTTCGATTGCAAAACTAGCTTGCCGTGGTGATAAATCAATTGCTGTAACTGTTTTGCCATCATATAGCATATTATAATGATGTAAATCACCATGTAGCAAGTATGAATTATTATATGTTTGAAAAAAGTGTTTTGCTTTCTTCTCAAATTCTATTACTAATTTAATAACTTTACTAGATAGTGACATATTTTTTAAATTATCAATCATTACATTAACCTGTTTTTCAAAGGATATGTCATTATCATTATTTATGGTTATTAATTTTGTTGACCAATTATAAAAGTAATCATATCCTATTTTAATTCTTTTATTAAAATCAGAAATACAAAAAAGATTATCGCCATTAATATATTCTAATAATTGAATATTATTTTTGTCATCATTTTCATACATTTTACATAATTTCATATTTTTAAAATAAGTATAATACTTACACGAATCATGATAATTTTTTTTGTCAAAATTTATTTTTACTATAAGTTTATTATAATCTTCAGAAATAGCTTCATATATAATGCCATAGTTAGAATTACACTTTAACGTAATGTTTTTCAAATTATAATCTTTTAATATTTGTTTATCCATTTTTATTCTCCAAAATATTTTTATAGGCATTATATTCTGCATTAGCCACTTTATCCCATGAAGAAAAGTTATTTTTTACAAAATTAATTGATTCATTAACATTGTAATTTTTTTCTTTTAAAAGTTCAATTGCCTTTTGGGCAAATAGCTTATTTTTAAACACTGGAATTTTATGTACAGTTTTAATATTAAAATTATCTCTTACAAAAGGAACATTGTAACAAACAATTTGTTTACCACACGAAAGTGCTTCTAACAAACAAATTGAAAACGTGTCTCCTGCAAATGAAGGATATAAAAATATTTTGCTATTTATAATGGTCTCATATTTTTTTGTACCATCTAACCAACCTAAATAATTTATATTATTTTCTAAATCAAATTTTTTTATTCGATTAAAAAATTTGGTTTCTTCATCTTTAAATGTAAAATCACCAACTAAAGCTAATTTGAAATTAGGTTTTACTTTTTTTATTTCTTTCATTATTTTAATAATTTCATATATACCTTTACCATATTCAAATTTCGCCATATAAACAAAATCATATTGATAATTTATGTTTTGTGGTATTAATGGCAAACTAGTAGCATACCCTGGATATGCTAAATACAAATTAATATTTTTAAAGTATTTATTTAATTTATATTCTACCGTTTTAGTCATTGTTAATATATTAAATTTATGCATATAATGATTTACTTGTGGAATGCGACAAACTAAATATTTTTTAATCATAAATCGTGGTTCAAATAAAATTTTCTTTATATAATCTATTACATAATTACCTGTCTTAATTGATGCAGCAACAAAAGGAATAGAATGCATAGTTATTACTAATTTTGCATTACATTTATTTATATTATTCTGTAAAGCTACTGCGACATCCCAAATTTCCCAAGTTAAAACAATTAAATCTATATCATCTTGGTTTGCTATATCAATTATATTATTAGCTATTTCTTTAGCATTTTTAACAAACCACCCTTTTGTTTTATAACTGATTTCATAATATTTAATCTTGTTTTCTAATGCCATTTTTATTACTACATCATCAATCTTGCCTAATGAACACAATTCTATATTGCATTTTGTATTTAAATATGGAATCATGTTCATTAATCTAAACATAGGGCCTCTACCTTCGACAATATTATAATTTGATATTAACAAAACTTTCATTGTACCTACTCCTAACCAAAAATTTTGCTTTTTGACTTTAAAAATGCTATTAATTCGTCTTTTTTTGCATACTCACAAATTTCAAATGCTTCAATATATTTATAGCTTGATTCAATATTTTGTTTCAACTCATTATTAATATCAATTAAAACATTTCTACATTCTTCTATACTTTTATATTGTGATTTGTGTTTTGATAAAGCTTCTACTTTATCTTCAAATTCATTTGTTATATCATAAACAATATCAGCATTAAATGAATTTGGTTTCGTAAACCTATCCCAGAAAAATAAAGTTATTGGGGTATAATTTAAAGGACTATATGTTGGGCAATAATTTCCAGTACAAATTAGTACTAATGAATCTTGAACTAATATACTTGTGTATCGATGATCTGGGTGATAATCATTACTTCTATGAGTCATAATAATATCTGGTTTAAACTTTCTTATTTCATCAATAACAAGTTTTCTATATTCTAATGTGGGTAACACTTCGCCATCGTTTATATTTAAGTTTTTCACTTCATAATTTAAAAAACTTGCCACATCTTGCATCTCTATGTTTCTAATATCTACTGTTTTAGAAACGTTCATATCGTTATTTCCTACACCACCATTAGTCATAATTACAACTTTAACTTTATAACCTTTGCTTACAAATTTTTTTATTGTTCCACCAGCACATAATTCAGCATCATCTGGATGGGCACAAAATAATAATATTCTCTTTTTATTCATTTTTATCACCATATTTTTCAAATATTTCTTCTAATTCATTATCTTTCCATCTACGACATTTTTTGCATATTTCTGGAATAAATTGTTTATTTAGAATCTTTTCTCTTACAGTTTCTGAAAGATTTACAGATTCAAAGATGTTTCCCATATTAACAGAAATTCTATTAAAATCATTACAACACATTACAATTTCTCCAGTATATGCAATATTTAAGGTATAATACAATTTTCTACACCATATTCCACTACTTGGATCATCATTTACTAAATTACAAGAAGTAAGATTATTCATATCTCGTTCCCAAGGCTCTGATGGTCCTAATACAATAACATTAGGATATTCTTTTACATATTCTTTATATATTTCCTCATCTTTTTTTGTTTCTTGTTTCATATTTGAAAGAGGCTTTATTCGCCATAGTTGAATTTTTGCATTGGTTTTTTTATATTTCTCTAAAGCATAAGTAACGTTTGGTAAAACATTATTCAAAGACAGCCCTGTAATCTTATTATAAATTTCTTCATTCATACTATGTAAACTAATTGCTAGAGAATCAACTTTTAATTCTATCAATTTATCTACAATTTTTTTATTTAGTAATAAACCATTAGTTACTATTTCTACTTGAAATCCTAGTTTTTTAGTGTATTTAACGATTTCTAAAAAATCTGGGTGCAAAAGTGGTTCACCTAACCCGGCATATACTACCTTTGGAAAATCTAAAGTTTTAAATTTTTTATTAAACCAATTATTAACTTTAATTGCTTTTTGTTTGTCTAAAAAATCATATAATTTTTGTTTATCAATAAATCCTCTTTCCCTTTTCGAACAATTATTAGGACAAAAAACACAGTGAGCATTACAATAGTTTGTTAATTCAATTTCAATAGTATATGGAGCATATTTATCTGGAATATTAACACATTGGATATTTTTCATCTAAAATCTCCATTGATATTTTACTAAAGTCATTTAACACATTACTTGCAATTTTATCACAAACATCATAATCAATTTTCTTATCTGTATAAATAGTAATTTTAAATGGGTCAGATAAAGGCTGTCCACTTTGACCAATCATTTCTACTGAACAATTAACTCCACATTTCTCATATATTTTTTTTGCAATTATATATGAAGCAACACAATACATTTTTCCAGTATGATAAATAGGGTTTTTCCCGCAAATACCTTCCATTGTATAAAATCTTCTTGGAGTTATTAATCCTCCCATCCTATTACCTCGTCCAACAAATCCTTCGTCACCCATTTCAATTGATGAACCAGTAAATGTTAAATATAAATCGGTGTTATTTTCATCAATTTTGTCTCTTGTATTAATATACAAGTCCAACTGTACATTGGGATATAAATTATGAATAAAAGTTTTAATATATTCCGCTATTTGAGCTTTATTATTTAAGTATTCTGTAACATTTCTTACATAAGTACATAATTGAGGTATGCACATTGTAATACTCACTTTATTCTCCTCTCTAAAACCCATAATTTTTATATCGGACCCTAGCCATATATGATTTTTCTTAAATTCTTTTGAATTTAATTTCCTTTCTAAATTATACACTATGTTTTCTAATATACTATATCCGTAAAATGCACATCCCATTGAAGTATCATTACAATTAAGATGTTTTAATTCATTAAGGTCATCTAAAGTTTCTGGCTCAAACCATCTATGTCTTTTACTTTCATGCCCTTTTACACCACCAGGACTACTTCCTTCACTAACTTCATATATGATTCTAACATCTTTTTCAAAATTAAGCATTGGAAAGTTATCGTTAAAAAACTTTTTGGTCTCATTAATAAGAAGTTCTTTTACATTTATTACAGTATTACCAAATTTACTAGATGCACGACCGTTTAATAAAACTCTTATAGGTTCTATCATTTTTCCATGGCCAAATTCAACCTCACACTTACCACCCATCATTCCTACTTTATCAAAATTGTGATGTAAAACGGCTCCAAAATGTTTCAAAGCATATTTAGAATAAGCATTTGATAATTTTTCAGCTAAAGTATCACTCAAAGTATCTGGATGACCTTGTCCTTTTCTTTCAACAATTTCAAAATTTGTATGTCCCAAGTCTTCTTTTAAAACTAATGTAATATTTTTCCCCATATAAATATCTCTCCTTTAATTTTTTTCTAAATCTTTTTTCATTTTTTCATAAGCAAGATATACATTTTTTAAAAAAGTTTTTTCTTCTTCATTCACTTGCTTCTGCACTTCAAACACAAATAAGCAATGATTATTTATTTCTTTAATTAAATTATATATTTTCTTCCAATTCACGGTACCAGTAAAAGGTGTTTGATGAGTGTCAGTTTTCCCTAAATTATCATGAATATGCATTATTTTGATTTTTTCTTTATGTGAATTAATAAAATCACTATATTTAATATTGTTATGACCTACATCAAAGCATAAACATGCACTTGAATAATTATTTAACATGTCTTCAATTTTATCTAATTGATCTTCTGTTTGCAAATTTTCAAAAGCAATATTTACATTAAGTTCTTCGGCGTATTTTAATAATGTAGCTATTCTTTTTAAACCAATTTCGATATTTTCGATTTTTTTAGAATCAGAGTTTAAATGCATAACCACATACTCAACATCATTATTATGTGCATCTAATATGCTTTGCTTATAAATATTGAACAATTGTCTGCCAGAAGCATCATTTTTCCATAAATCATTTGCTTTTTCAAATGGTAAATGAAATACCAATATTTGTAAGCCATTTAATTTGCACTTGTCAAAAATTTCTTCTTTTTTGCCATTTGAAGATTCATACTCATCACACCAATGTAGTGATAAATATTTAAATCCTGCATTTTTTATTTTTGTAATACGTTTTTCTGGCATTGAAGGTATGCCATACCAATAAGTTAATAAAATTTCAAATCCATTTTTCATATATAACCTCATTTATTAAATTATGTTTTTTTCATATTCTTATTTATTCAAGCACCTCAAAAGTATCCCTTACTTTATTATAAATATTCATTTTTTTAGCATATTCATACAGTTTTAACGTGTTTTTCTTTTTACTATAAACATATCCTCTAATAGCTTTATTAAAAATTTCAGCATCTATCTTCTTTTTATTTTTAATAATATCACAAATAGTTTTATCTAAGTCGTAAACTCTTATAATATTTCCTGAATCAAGTTTATAGTCCATGACACCCAATTCAAGCAATTCCCTTTTTGTATAAAATAAATTAACTTTCTTTTCTTTTTGAAGTGATCCCTTGTAACCACTTTTAACTGTAATATCATATCTAATGGGAATTCGATTAGATAAACCGTGTAAGTAAAGTGCTGTTGCATTAGCATAAATTCATACTTACTTTTACTTTGCAAAATTACAAACTCATCTACCAAAATATTCTTTTTAATACATACTCCACAACTTACTCTTTCTATTTTGTTTTCTTTAATAAGTTTAGTAAGATAAATTCTAGGAACATTATTATCAGTAACATCTTTGGTAGTCAAATAACCATTTTTAAATAATTTTAAAATCTTACTTTCATACTCCATATTTATTTTTCCTTTTGCACTTAAATTATAATACATTTAAGTGTGTTTGAAAATACATCTTATATTTTATTAATAAATTTAGGCTCTGTTGTATAAATGGCATCGTTAAAATCATCTTTCTTAAATTTATAGTGTTCATAAATTTCTTTTATAAATTTTTCATCTGTTGACAAATCTGTTCCACGCTTTTTTATAAGTTCATCTATATCAATATTAGGTGCTAATGCTTCTATATTTTCTTTTCTAATTGAATATCCATATCCGTTAGTACCTATTGATCTTGAAATTATATCATTTAACAATCTAAAAACATACTTGTCACAAATAATATTTTTTATATAATTCACTACTTTATCTTTATCATAATGATATAAACCCCAAATATTTCCGTAAGAATAGTTGTCATCTGAATACAAATCAATATTATTATTTATGATATTTTGGCAACGACTTTTATAGGCTTCTTCCAATTTATTAATATTGTTATCGTTGCTATTTTGACCATTTTGCATCCAATATAATATTTGATGTATATCATTAATCTTATTGTTATTATTTGCAAATGTATTACAAAATATAATCATATCATCAACTGAAATATTATTTAATATATTTGCAATTATAATTATCGTTCTCTGTCTAGCATCTATTTCAAAGAAATAAGGTATTGAAGGTAAATTATCTTGAAGCCTATAAAGTGAATTTATAACAATAGAATACTTGCTTTGTTCTATTTTTTCAACATTCATTTCTAAAACTTCCATAAATACCTTGAGTTCATCATAATTGTATTTTAATCTAAGCGTTTCTAGTTCTTTAAAAATTTTACTTTCACTTTTACTATTTCCAATTACTTGAATTAGTGATGCAACATCTGTATTAATTCTAATAAAATCATTACTATTTTTGGTAAAATACAAATCAAAATATCGTGTATTATATATTCTGTTTTCTATAACTCCCCTTTTATATTGTTCTTTATCATTGTAATGACTGTTAAATATATCTTGTCCTTCTTTATATTTTCTTACATTAGGAAATAATAACGTTAGAATATCTAAAAATTTTTTATTTTCATCTGAAGAGAATAATTGTTCAAAATACTCTTT
>CALVJP010000033.1 GCA_944332215.1 uncultured Bacilli bacterium | reverse complement strand
TTTTAATAAAAAAATTTTAACAAAAAAAAAAAAAAAAAAAACAAGTAATATTTTTGATAAATCAAGATTTGTTTGTTGGACTGTCCTGCTTGATAATCACACATTGATTTTTATTGGTCTTGACTTTAAAGGAAAAACATAATATAATTAAGGAGCGTGTAATTAAGCAGCGTTATCTTGAAAATTATAAAGTGTTTATTCCCTAATAGGGGTTACCAGTAACTTTTTGCTGCGAAGCGAAGATATTAATTTAATACACCCTATAATTTGACAAGATAACCTCTCGCGCGAGAAGGGAGGAAATTATGGCAAGATATACTGGTCCAATGTACAAGAAGTCTCGTCGTCTTGGATTCTCTGTTTTGGAAAATGGCAAAGAATTAACCAAAAAACCTTACATTCCTGGTGAACATGGCCAAGATCGTAGAAAAAAACTTTCTAACTATGGTATTCAATTACAAGAAAAACAGAAAGTTAGATTCATGTACGGATTAAACGAAAAACAATTTAGAAAAGTTTTTGAAGAAGCCGGTAAAATGAAAGGCGTTCACGGTGAAAACTTACTTAAATTATTAGAAAGTCGTTTAGATAATTTGGTTTACCGTATTGGTTTTGCAAGCACAAGAAAAGGTGCCAGACAATTAGTTAACCATGGCCATGTTACCGTTAATGGTAAAAGAGTGGATATTCCATCTTATCGTGTAAAACCTGGTGACATTATTGGTTTAATGGAAAAAGACAAAGAATTGACTGTTGTTAAAGCCGCTTTAGAAGCTTTGCATAACCGAGTTGAATATATTAACTTCGACGAGAAGAAAATGGAAGCAACTTATGTAAGAATGCCTGAACGTAGTGAATTAAATGCTGATATTGACGAAGCTTTAATTATCGAATACTACAACAGATAAAAATTGGAATTTCTTCCAATTTTTTTGTTATTAAACATCAGTATTTTCTATGTTTTTTTAATAATAAACTATTAAATATTTACCCAATAGAAAAACCGCATAACAAAATTAGAATGTTAGCGGTTTATTTTAAATTATCTATCGGACGCCTCCACCACCGGATGAAAATCCGCCAGAGCTACTTCCGCCACCTGAGAAACTTCCGCCAGAACCAGATGCTCTTTGAGTTGCCTCGGCAGCAGCAACAGCATTTACAAAGGAATGACTTACTATATGCATCGCGAAAAGGTTATCATAATATAATTGATTACTTTGATATTCAAGTGCATGAAATTCCCTAAACTGCTTGGCAACTTTATCCGCATTACCAAAAAGCTCAGCAAAAATGAGGTATTCATTCCAAAGATGAACTTCAATGGCTTTTTTTTCATCCATCAAAGTCATATCCTCTAAAAATTTTTTTAAGCCTTGAAGTCTTTGCGTTTGCTCGTGTAATTTAGATTTCATCGTATAAATTTGACGACTTTTCTTTTTTTTGTTATAAATTTCATTTCTAACAGTCATATAATCATTAGCTATTAAAGCCTGTTTAGAGTATTCCTCAGCATCATCTAATAATTTCAACATTTTTTGATAATGGCTTCGGCACCATTTAGAAAAATGCTTTGGAGTAAGACCGTCTATTTGGGTCGCCTCTTTTAAACATTTGGCTAGATCATCTTCAATCTTATTATCAAGATTTTTTAAATTGGTTAAATCAAGATAGTAATTATCTGCTTTATTAAAATCAAAGAAGCCATCACCTGAAGTCGGCACCATATTAATTTTCCCTGCTTGTAACCATTTTAACAAAATAGCTCCAATTAAATTATTTTTGACAAAAAGTTTATAATGGATACCTGGCCAATAGGCATAGAAAATATTTTTATCAAAAGGAATATCGCGGAAATTATTGACTTCCTTCATTTTAGGTAAAACTACTTCATTTTCATAACGTGGAGCTGATGCCGCACGATCGACGGAACTCTTGACAACAGCAAAAATCAGCCCACCTCCACACAAACACATAATAATCATTATTATGGCATCAACTAAACCGTTTTTATCACTATTTAAAGTAGCCCCCTCTAAGGCCTCATTAGCAACATCACTATACGTTCCACTTTTAATAGTGACTAGATTGAAAGTCTTATTGGGAAATCCCACTAAAGCTACCACATAATCACTAGAGGCTAAACTATCTTTACTATTAAAATATATTTTGCCGTTTTGGATACTATTGGTGCTGTTAAAACCATATGAACTATATTTTAAATCAGTAAATTCTTTATAGCCAGAAATGGTTAAATTAAATTTTTGTGGAGCTGGATCCATATTTTGTGGCAAAAAACTAAAATACATAATTTGCATATCATCGTATTGCCAAACAAGGTTATTAATTGTGTAATTTATAGTATAAGTATGGCTACCATATTCAATTCCCCAGCAAAGTTCTAAACCCTTATCGGTATAATTAATACCATTTTTATAAGCCTTTTCTGCTTTGCTTTGGTTAATATTCCAAAATGACTGGCTAGTATAATTTTGTCCATCCATACTGACCGTAAAATCGCTGATGCTTCGGCCTTCTAAATTACCAAATGAATGATAACTTTCTGTACCTTCATTTGCATTAAGTTGCCAAACTTCAGTAACCCTTCCATTTCCATTTTCATCAATATACACAGTAGTATCAATGCTATTTAAAGTATTAGCTTTTGCACTACCAAAAGTAAAAAAACAAATAAAAGCACATAAGAACATTAACTTTTTGTTCATAGCACCCCTCCCTCTATTTTTCATTTTACCATATTTGATAATTAATAGGAAGTATTATAATTGATAATACACTTATTTATATAAAATAAAAACTAAGGTTTTTGTAAAATGAGAAGAGAATAAAAAACAATAAACCTTAGTTCTTTAGAGTCCTTTTATAGACTCCCTTAGAGTAACTTTATTACCCTAAGGGAATCTATAAAGATTCCTCATTTGAATAAATTTATTTAATGTATTTGATATGGAACGGTTTCCGTTCCAGCTCCCGAAAGTTTAATATCACTCTTTAAGAAAACAACAGGATAGAAATACAACGGGTTACTCCTGGCACTGACATCAATAATTTCGCCTACATCATTAACTCTTATGACCCATCTAGGATTATCCGTCGTCGGAGTTATGGTCCACTGATAAACATCTCTTTGCAAATAGTTTTTATCTTTACACGGATAATTACTGCTGTTATTAGTGTTCATAGTAATGCTACTAGAACACTGAGTATTTAAACTAGCTTTGATATAATCGCTTAATGTCATTAAGCCAATATTTCCTTGCCAAGAAAGTTTTTGTTCATTTGCAATGATAGTTACTACGTTCATATCAGCATTGACAGGACCCGTATAGAAATTATGGCTTTGAATATATCCTTTAGCCGTTTCATCAAGGGCACTATAATAATTTGTATTAAGATATGTATTTAAAGTGGCATCTTTAGTGACGGTTCCAGTATAGCTACCATTTGTATAATTTCCACTAATAGCATTCCAAACATTACATCCATATGCGGGCATAGTACAATATGTATTACTAGCAGTTGGACGACTATCAGCACTATCAAAAGCATCCGCGCCAGCGCTATTGTCACTGGTTATTTTCAAACTGCCATCTGCTTCAAGAGCCATGATACGCCATAATTCATTATTGAAAACTATGTAGTTGTCAGGTTTTTCCCCTCTGTACACATATCTGCTATTATCATATGAATCAATATATAAACCTTCACCACTTGTTACAACTGTTTGTTTTAGCTTATCAGCAGCGATGGGTATTTCTTTAATACTACCTTTGGCATTTAAAGTTAAAGTTGTGCTAAAAGCCGCATAACCTACTGTCATGACTAATAAAAAGCATATGATTAAACCAATAAATATTTTAATTTGTCTTTTTTGATTTCTTCTTTTTCTTCGCATTTTTTTCACCTTTACTTCTTTTTGAGACTATTTATATTCCACTTTAAATTATAACAGTTTTTATTAAAATTTTTGTCAAATTAACTACTGCTTATCGTCGCTTAATGAATATTTATCTTTCCTTATTTTTATCAAAACCATTTTATCGCAAAAAAAAAAAACAAGTAATATTTTTGATAAATCACTTGTTTGTTTTTTCATGCTTGTTATTGCTAATTAAAATAATAAATTTTTTATTAAAATCTTTCTAATTAAATTTAGCAATAAAATATTTTTTCTTACCACGCCTAATGACCAGAATTTCATCATCTATGGCCATACTTTTATTAACGATAAAATGTTCATCAGTTATCTTTTCTTCATTAATACTAATACTTCCCGCCGTTACAAACTCTCTCGCTTCCCTTTTACTTGAAGCAATTTTGTTTTCAACAAGAAAATCTATTATATTATTTTCTTTAGTCAAAAAACTAGGCACACCTTTAAAAACATTATTAATTTCTTCCTTAGTTAAGTTTTTAACATGGCCACTAAAAAGAGCTTCGCTCATTTCCTTGGCTTTTAAAGCTTCTTTTTCCCCATGTAAGAAAGTAACAACTTCTTTAGCTAAAGTTTTCTGAGCTTCTCTTAATTCCGGTTTTGCTTGATGCCTTTGAGCTATAGCCATAATTTCATCAGGGCTTAAAAACGTATATACTTTCAAATAATCAATCACCATTTCATCTTCACTATTTAAAAAATATTGATACATTTCATAAGCTGACGTTTTATTAATATCTAACCAAATAGCATTTCCCTCACTTTTACCAATTTTTTTACCATCTTTAGTCGTAATTAAAGGCATTGTAAAAGCATAAGCTTCTTGGCCTGTTTTTTTCCTAATTAAATCAACTCCGGCAGTAACATTTCCCCATTGATCCGAGCCACACACTTGCATCGTACAATTTTTGTGTTCAAATAACCAAAGAAAATCTAAAGCCTGCATGACCATATAAGAAAACTCCGTATAAGTAATACCCGTAGCTAAACGGCGACTAATAATATCTTTATTTAACATATAATTAATACTAAAATATTTCCCATAATCCCTTAAAAAGTCAATAAAATTAATATCTTTAGACCAATCATAGTTATTAACCATCTCATAGCCAAATAACGAACTTATTTGTTTTTGTAAAGCCTCATAATTGGCTAAAATGGTTTCCTTACTTTGCATTTCTCGTTCACTAGTGGGTCTTGGATCCCCAATTAACCCGGTAGCTCCACCAACTAACAAAATCGGATGATGACCGCCTAACTCCAACCTTTTAGCCGTTAATAAACTAGAAAGATGACCAATATGTAAGCTATCAGCTGAAGGGTCCGTGCCCCAATAAAAAGTAAGTCCACCTTGGTTAATTTTTTCGGCTAAATCTTCGCCAGCCTCATCTTTAATCAGCCCCCGCCATTTTAATTCATCATATAACTTCATTATTTATCCTCCTCGCAATTACAATCTGCATTTCCACAACACTTGTGAATGCTTTCCATTATTTGAGCACTATGACTCGCTCCTATTCTGGTAGCTCCTGCTTTGATAAATTCATCCATTTGCTCATAAGTACTAATGCCACCTGCTGCTTTAATTTCTAAAACTTCGCCTTTGTGAGCACGCATAATTTTAACATCATTAACACTTGCTCCTCTACTTCCAAAACCAGTTGATGTTTTTATAAAATTAACAAAAGTCTCATTACAAATTTCCGTCATTTTAATAATCTCCGCTTCCGTTAATAGTGAGGTTTCAATAATAACTTTTAAAACTCGGCCATCAATGGAATCTCTAACTTCTTCAATTTCTTTTTTAACATAATCATAATCTTGATCCTTTAAAGCCCCAACATTTATAACCATATCAATTTCATCCGCGCCTTGCTCAATAGCATCAATTGCTTCAAATACTTTGGTCTTTGGGGTATTCATGCCTAAAGGAAAACCAACAACTGTACAAACACCAACATTTGAGCCCTCAAGTAATTCTTTAGCCAAAGCCACATAACAAGGGTGAATACAAACTGTTTCAAAATCGTATTCCATAGCCTCCCTACATAGTTTAGCAATATCCTTACTTGTAGCCTCCATTTTTAAATTCGTATGATCAATATACTTATTTATTTCCATTTTCTTCCTCCTTAAAATAAAAAAAGCCCTATAATATAAGGACGAGCATTAACCCGCGGTACCACCTTATTTCATAGTGTTTATGCGCTTTATCAGATAACGGTATGAGCCGATTTAACTCCAAATACGTAATTCATTATTTAATCTTGGTTGGTTTGCATCTAGCACCAACTTTCTAATTACCCATTAAATAACTACTGAATATTTTTCTTTGTTAATTAATAAGAATATAACATAACTATTTTATTTAGTCAACTTTTTTAAAAATTATAACTTTACTTAAAACATAATTCATAATAACCACAATAATCTGCACGATTAATTTGGCAATACTATCGTTAATATGCAAAAGGCTATACAAAACATACATCATGCCCATATCAACCAATAATGAAGCTAAACGAGCAGAAACAAAATTAATTATCTCTTTAAGCTGTGCCTTGCCCACACTTTTACTTTGAAAAACATATCTTCTATTTGTAATATATGCAAAAGTAACCGCACAAATCCAAGAAAGAACATTAGCTATTTGAATATCTAAATCTGATTTAGCCGCTAAAAAAGTATTGGCAAAAAGAAAATAAGTAATTAAACTAACCACCGTGGTTAAAACGCCAAAAAAGAGGTATCTGATAATTTCTTCATATTTTTTATAAAGTGTTTTAAATTTCATCATTTATCGTTATCCTTTTTATTATTAATAATTTCTCGAGCAATATACACCGGTCTTTTTTTCGTTTCCACATAAGTGCGGGCTAAATATTCACCAATTATACCAATACATAAAAGCTGAATACCGCCAATTAATAAAATTAAGGTAACAATTGTCGCGTAACCAGGAATTTCGATTGCGAAAAAAATCTTTTGAAAAATCACAACGATTAAATAGATAAGCGACAATAAAGAAACAAAAATACCGATGATCGTCGCTAATCGAAGAGGGACGGTGCTAAAAGAAACAATACCTTCCATCGCATATTTAAAAAGTTTCCAAAAAGACCACTTACTCTGGCCTGAAGCCCGGGCTTTAATTTCATAAGGCATATAATAATTATTAAAACCAACCCATGAAAAAATCCCCTTAGAAAAGCGATAATACTCTTTCAATTCTAAAATCGCATCGATCATAGTTCGTCTTAGGAGGCGAAAATCACTGGCTCCTTGGACAAATTCAATATCAGACATTTTATTAATAAGTCTATAAAAAGTATTTTTGAAAAAAGTTAAAAAACTACTTTCCTTTCGCGTTTCCTGGTAAGCTACCACCGAATCATATTCCTCATGATTATCTAAAATTTGAATCATTTTTAAAACATATCTAGGATCTTGTTGTAAATCAGCATCAATAATAGCTACATAATCCCCTTCAGCCTTTTGTAATCCGGCATAGATACCAGCTTCTTTACCAAAATTACGTGAAAAATTGATAATTTTAATATTTTGTGAAGATGTTTGAGCTAAATGACGAAGTTTCGCCATCGTTTTATCTTTACTACCATCATTAATAAAAACAATCTCATATTCATAAACCGTATCTTGAAAAGTTTGGGCCACCGTTTCGGCAAATAAGTCAATGTTTCCCGCTTCATTATAACAAGGAACAACTAAGGATAACTTCATACAAAAACCTCTTTTCACTAATCAATAACGATTATAACATAGCAAACCAATAACAGCAAGAAAAAAAGCCTTTAATTACAAATATCAGTTCCAGGGCAAGTATCCGCATACTGATATTTAAATTGTTTATGGCTCATATCATAAGTAATTGTCACACAACCATTCATTTCTTCATTAGTTGTCGGATTCAAAATTTGTTTATTACTAGTTAAATAACCTTCCTTTTTTAAACAAGCAATCGATTTATAAGTTGAAGATGTGGTAGAAACTTTCTCAGTATTATCAGTAACCCATCTTTGCGCCGCATAAATAATGGTATCTTTTTGCTCTTCATAGGCCTTATCTTGACTATTTTGAATCGCCTTTTGGACGGTTGGAAATACAATAGCGGCAATAATTCCAAGCAGCACAATAACTGTTAAAAGCTCAACAAGCGTAAAAGCTGGATTTTTCATATTTTCACCACCTTAAGTTAATTAAATTATACCGTTGTTTAGGGTTTAGTGTCAAGAATTAGCATTAAATAAAACTGACTTAGCGGTCAGCTTCTTTTATTTCTCTTAACTTTTCTTCAATTTTTTGGCCATATTCAATAGATTCGTCATAGACAAAAGTTAATTCTGGGATTTGTCTAATATCCAGGCGATCTCTTAATTCATGGCGAATAAAACCACTTGCACTTTTTAAAGCTTTTAAAGTTTCTTCCTTTTTAGTTTCATCTAAAACCGTGAAATAAATTTTAGCATAACTTAAATCATTAGTAACTTTAGCATCAGTAATCGTGACAAAATTTATATCTTGGTTTTTTACTTCAGTGGCAAGAATATAACTTATTTGTTCAATTAAAGCATCAGCAATACGTTCACTTTTTATACTCATGTTATCCCTCTTTCTATCTATATTATAACAAAAGGTCAAAAAAAAAGCGACGATTATCGCTCAATTTCTACCATTTCATATGATTCGATAATATCGCCAACTTTAATGTCATTAAAGTTTTCAATCGTAATACCACATTCTAAACCTTTTTTCACTTCTTTAGCACTGTCTTTTTCCCGTTGTAATGAGCCGATGAAGCCATCATAAATAACTACGCCATCCCGAATTACACGAGCATTACTATTTCGTTTAATAACCCCATCATTAACTATGGATCCGGCAATATTGCCAACTTTTGAAAATTTAAAGATTTGTCTAATTTCAGCATTACCTAAAATCTTTTCTTCATATTCAGGATCAAGCATTCCTTTCATTGCTGCTTCCATTTCTTCAACGACTTTATAAATAATATCATATAATCTAATTTCGACCCCAGTTTCCATAGCTTTATCTTTAATAGCATTACTTGGACGAACATTAAATCCAATAATAATGGCATTTGAAGCCTTAGCCAACACAATATCGCTTTCCGTTATTGCTCCAACACTACTACGAATAACGTTAACTTTAACGCCTTCGACATCAATTTTATTTAAAGAATTTTTCACCGCTTCGGCACTACCATTAACATCCGCTTTAATAATAACATTAATTTCTTTTAAACCCTCGCCAATTTTCGCGAAAAGATCATCTAAAGAAACAGAATTAGTTTTATGAATTTCTCTTTGTCTAAGTTTATTTTTACGTTCTAAAGCAACATTTCTCGCTTGTTTTTCTGATTCAAAAGCCATGAATTTGTCACCAGCACTTGGCACTTCATTTAATCCAGTTATTTCCACTGGCTGCGATGGTAGGGCCTCAATGATTTCTTCCCCTTTATCATTTTTTAAGGTTCTAATTTTTCCAAATGCTGTGCCGACAACTACAGGATCTCCAAGGCGTAAGGTTCCATTTTGAATTAAAATCGTAACTATAGGTCCTAAGTGTTTATTTAATCTTGATTCAACCACAGTTCCCATAGCATAACGATTAGGATTAGCTTTATATTCTTCCATATCAGCAATTAACAAAATGTTTTCTAGTAATTCTTCAATACCATCACCTTTTGCAGCTGATATTTTATTAAATAAAGTATCCCCACCCCATTCTTCTGGCATTAGGCCATATTCGCTTAATTCGGTCATAACTTTATCAGGATTGGCCTCTGGTTTATCCATTTTATTAATCGCTACAATAATGGGCACTCCAGCCGCTTTCGCATGGTCAATAGCCTCTTTAGTTTGGGGCATCACGCCATCATCCGCCGCAACAATGATGATCACAATATCCGTAATACTAGCTCCACGAGCCCGCATTTCTGTGAAAGCAGCATGGCCTGGAGTATCGATAAAGGTAATCTGTCGATCATGACAAGCCACTTGATAAGCTGAGATAGCCTGCGTAATACCACCAGCTTCTGTCGAAACAACATTAGTACGTCTAATGGCATCTAAAAGAGTTGTTTTACCATGGTCAACATGGCCCATAATAGTAACTACTGGTGGACGGGGACTTAAATCTTGTTCGGCATCCACAATTTCAAAAGCTTCAAAATTAGCCACATCCGTAGTTTCTTCTCTTTTGAGTTCTTTGCCATAATCAACAATTAAAATTTCGGCATTTTCAAAAGTAATTGGACTATTAATATTAACTAGTAAACCTAAAGAAAATAGTTTTTTTATTAATTCAGAGCTAGGAACACCTAAAGCCTCGGCTAAATTGCCAATGGTCATATTCTCTTTATATATCACAACATTATCATTATTAATTGGCGCATTACTTTGTAATTTTTCTTTATTTTTATACATTGCTTTTTTCTTTTGGGCTAAATCCTTTTTATCTGAAGTCGGTTTAACTTTTTTAACCGGTTTCTTTTTAGCTGGAGTTTTGGCACTTTCCTCGTAAGCTTCCTCGATTTCTTCATCAGTTTCCAAATTGTTATCTAATAAAACAATAGCATCTTCATCTAATAAATCTTCTTCACTACTTACCGGAATATTCAATTCCTTACATTTACTCAGAATGACTTCAACAGTTCTATTGACATCTTCAGCATATTCTAATACACTCATCATAATAAGCACCTCTTTTCTATTTGATTAAATTTTGTAAATCTTCAAAAACAGTATCTGGGACTTCGGTTTCTAAAACTTTGTTTAAAACTTTCGTTTTTTGGGCTTGGTTAAAAACGGCTAAATCTTTTTTTAAATAAGCTCCACGGCCATTCATTTTACCACTAGGGTCAACAATAATCCCCTCCGGCGTTTTAACCACTCTAATCAATTCACGTTTCGGCAATTTTTCTTTGGTGACCACACACATACGCATAGGAATTTTACGGACTTTCATGCTTACCCCTCGATTATACTAATGCCCATTTCTCTGGCTTCATCATAAGTTTTAACATCAATTTTATAATGCGTTAAGCGGGCTGCCAAACGAACATTTAAACCTTTTTTCCCAATTGCTAATGACAAATTATCATTATCGACAACGACTAAAGCTTCTTTTTTCTTTTCGTCCGTGATAAAAACATGGAGATTTTTAGCAGGACTTAAAGCATTTTCAATAAATTTAGCTTCATCACTGTCATAAGGCACGACATCAACTTTCTCGCCGTTTAATTCATCAATGATGCGATTAATGCGACTGCCTCTTTCACCAATGCAAGCTCCCACTGGATCCACATTAGGATTTTCTGAATAGACGGCAATCTTCGTTCGATTACCAGCATCTCTGGCCACACTGTAAATTAAAATTATTCCCTCGTTTATTTCTGGTATTTCTAATTCAAAAAGACGTTTGACGAAGCCATAATGTGTACGAGAAAGCAAAATAAGAGGACCTTTAGTATTATTTTCCACTTTACTAATATAAACCTTAATACTACTACCCATTTTGATCGTTTCTGATGGAATGGTCTCGCTTTTAGGTAAAATACCTTGCGTGCGCCCTAAATCAATATAGTAATTGCGGACATCTTCCATGGCCACCGTACCAATAACCATTTCATCTTGTTTATCTTCAAATTCACTATTAATAATTTCGCGTTCAGCTTCTCTAATTTTTTGGACAACCACTTGTTTAGCTGTCGCAGCGGCCACTCGTCCAAAATCATCCGGAGTTACTTCTTCTTCAATTGTTTCGCCAATTTGAATATCGGGAACCATTTTGCGCGCTTCTTCAAGTGTAATATGAATGCGATCATCAAAATAATAATCTTTTTCGACTTCTTCCTCATTACCCTCTTCATCAGTAATAATTTCCGTCTCGTATTTGCCTTCTTCTTTTTCCCATTCTTCACTTAAAACCACGGTTTTAAAGGAATAAATTTTAATATCACCAGTTTGACGATTAATATCAACACGAACATTAGATAATGAATGATAATTCTTTTTATAAGCTGATGTTAAAGCTAATTCCATGGCATCGTAAATAGTATCTGTATCAATGCCTTTTTCTTTAGCTAAAGCTTCCACAGCTGTTTTAAATTTCTTGCCATCCATTTTAATCACTTCCTTTCTCTTTTGAACAAACATCTAAAACATAACTTTCGTCAATTAAATCAGCATCGTCTAAAAGGGGGTTAACAATTTTATTAACGGCTAAACAGTCATTAATATTAACATAACCATCTTTATCAATCACGAGCGTTAGAGTGTTAGTTGGCCCCTCTTTGCCATAAGTGACTTCAGCTAAAATATAACCAGCTTCCTCAATTGGAGCCTTTAATAAGTCACGGACTTTTTCTTCGATCATTTATACCTCCCACTACGTTAAAGAGTGGGAATGCCCACTCTTTTTCTCACGAAGTCAATAACATTATACCATAAATTATGGCTTCTGCCTACCCCTTTACGTAATATCTTATGATAAAATTAAGGGGGTTATGAAATGATCACGGTTAAAAAATCAACTTTTATTTTAATAAATATATGAAACAAAAATATGTTATAATGGATAAAGGAGATGATGGCATGGTTACATATGATAAAAAGGAACGATTTATTAATATTGCTAAAGGAAGTGCAGTTATTTTACTCTTTTTCTTATTTAGTATGTTTAAAACTTTACCTTTAGAAATATTTCAAGTCAATTATAATAGCCTAGCAGTTACTTACAAAATTATATATTCTTTAACTGTTGAGATATGCTTAATTGGCATTATTATTGTTATTTGTAAAGAGCAGTTTGTTAAAGCCTTTCATGATTTAAAAGCTAATCACCGCCAATATTTTAAAGACAATTTAAAATATTATTTGATGGGAATTGCCGGCATGTTTATGGCAAATGCTTTGGTCCAATTTTTAGGTGGCGGTATTTCCGAGAACGAAACAGCGGTTCGTAGTCAGTTAGGATCTTACCCTGTTTATACATATATTTCGGCGGTCGTTTTGGCTCCAATTCTCGAAGAAAGTACTTTTAGACTTGGTTTTCGAAATATTTTTAAAAACAAAGCCGTCTTTGTAATTGTATCAGGTTTTGTCTTTGGCTTTTTACATTTATTTGGTAATATTGGTGATCCTTTATTTGCTTTATATTTAATTGCTTATAGTAGCTGCGGCGTAGCTTTTGCCTATATGATGGCTAAAACTAATAATGTCTTTGTTTCAATCGGTTTTCATCTCATGCATAATGGCTTATTTATGTCTTTACAAATTTTAGTCGCTCTGTTAGTTTAGCAATAATTTAAAGACTTTTGTCTTTTTTTATGTTAAAATTATACTAGGTGGTTATCGTGAGCACGAAGAAAAAAAAGAAAAAATGGATATTTGTCAAATTTTTAATCAGCTTAATCGCACTTATTGGGCTTATTTATTTATATGGAACATACATCGAGCCAAAAATTATTAAAGTTAAAGAATATAAAATTAGTCGGGCAGAAATTACCGATAATTTTAATGGCTTTAAAATTGTTCATTTAAGCGATATTCATTATGGCCGCGTATTCGAGCTAACTGATTTAAAAAAGCTCGTAAACAAAATAAATGACATAAATCCAGATGTTGTTGTTATTACGGGAGATTTAATCGACCGCGATACAAAAATGACTAAAAGTACAGCAAATTCGATCAGTGAAGAGTTAAATAATATTTCCGCCACTGTCGGGAAATACGCCATTAGTGGAAACCATGATCTTAAATTTGATGAATGGGAAAATATTATCAGCAATGGTGGCTTTATCAATTTAAATAACTCTTATGACACGGTATATAAAAAAGGTTATAATTATTTATTAATTGCCGGTTTAAGTTCTTTTGATGATAAAGAATCGATTGTAAACAAAAATCAAAAAACCCAAAACTATCTCAATTCCTTTGAAAAAGATGGACCGATTTATAAGATTTTACTAATGCATGAAGCTGATTATATTGATGAATTAGAAAATAATCCTTACGATTTAATTTTAGCTGGTCATTCACATGGCGGTCAAGTTGGCCTACCTTTTATTGAAGATATTTTCAAACCAAAAGGCGCCACGAAATATTTTAAAGGCCATTATAGCATAGGCAAAAGTGATTTATATGTATCAACTGGCATTGGTTTATCTAATGTAAATTTTAGATTATTTGATTACCCTTCATTTAATGTATATAGATTAGTCAAAAAATAGTACCACAAATGGTACTTTTTTATTGACATTTAATTGACTAATAGGAAATTATTCTTTTTTATCTATTATTATTACATTTAATGGTAACATATTCAAAAAGTAACATTCTCCATAAACTGACATTATTTGCTTAAGTGTCAAGCAAAAGTAAAAACTATTTAATCGTTAATTTCACAACACTTTCCACACTATAAGTATTAGGAAACATATCAACTAAAGTGACTTCTGCAATTTGATAATATTCTTTTAAAACATGAAGATCGCGTGCTAAAGTAATGGGATCACAAGAAATATAAACTATTTTTTGAGGCCTTATTTGCAAAATATCTGTAATACCTTTGGTAGTTAAGCCCCGGCGCGGTGGATCTACAACAATAATATCCGCCTGAAGCTTAGTTATGGCTGAGGAAACATCAGCGCAGATAAAATTAACGTTTTTAATTTGGTTGATTTTTTGATTTTCAAGGGCACATTTAATAGCTTCCTGATTAATTTCAATCCCCGTAACAGTTTTAAAATGATTGCTTAAAAGTAAAGTAAGCGTTCCCGTCCCACAATATAAATCGAGTACCTTTTGACTTTTATCTGTTCCACAGTATTTTAAAGCAATATCATATAATTTTTCAGCCATTTCAGTATTTACTTGAAAAAAAGAATCTTTAGAAATTCTAAACGTTAAATCACTAAGTTTAGTTTTAACAAACGGTTTACCATAAACTAATTTTTCATCCAAATAAATAGTATCAACAAGATCTTTTAAGGGCATAATATCTAAAAAGCCTTTAATAATCACCATGGTTTGCTCAAAATCTTTAATAACAATTTCTTTAGCCCTAGTTAAATCTAAAGTATTTAGCCTTTTAATGACTTCATTAATCTTAGGATGTGCTAATGCACATTTATCGATGGGAATAATTTGATGACTATGATTCTGAACATAACCAACATAATCAGCAACTTTTAAGGTAACTTTATTGCGGTAATAAAGAGGATTAGAACAAGGTACGATGGGCTTAAATTCAGGACTAAAATGAGCAAATTTCTTGAAAATTTCACGGACTTTTTGCTCTTTATATTTTAATTGTTCCTTATAAGTTAAATGTTTAAGGGCGCAGCCACAATTCAAATAAGGGCATCGTGGAGTTAGGCGAAAAGGGCTCGTTTTTTTTAAGGAAACAATTTCACCCTCATAATATTTTTTATGGTAATTAGTCAGCTTAATTATAGCTTCTTCCCCGGGCAAAAAATTAGGGATAAAAGTAATTTTGCCTTGAACATAAGCAACACCACGCCCAAAATCATCTAGGCGCTCAGCTTTGACCAAAAAATTTGACATATGTACTCCTCTTTCTTGTAAAAATTTATTAATTTTATTATACCATTTTTTATTTTAAATGGATATTTTTTAACATATATTGGCTTTTTCTGCCCATAATAATAGCAGAAAGATGTGATTTTATGGTGGCAATAAATAAAAATGCTCAGGAAGTTTTAACAGAAACTAAAAATTTATATCGTCAAAGCGGGGATTTAAATACTCGCCTTATTAAAGTGGGCAAAAAAAATGTTGGCGTCATCTTCATGGAAAGCTCAAGTTCCACGCAAACTATCAGTGACTTCATTATTAAAGCCATTGACTATGTGGGAAATAACCCCAATGGCCTTTTTAAGAATTTATATCATCATTTAAAAAATAATATTTTTAATAGTCAAGTTTTAACAACCAAAGATTTTACAGAATTTTCTTATTATATTTCAGCCGGTTTTACCCTTATCGTCGTTGATGGCATGGATGAAGCTATCGTCTTAGAAACTAGAGCGCAACTGGATCGGGGCGTGACTGAATCTACTAGTGAGCCAATTTTAAGGGGTCCCAAGGATAGTTTTACTGAAAGTCATGCTAAAAATTTAGGCCTAATCAGGAAAAGAATTAAAGATAATAATTTATGGTTTGACGAAATTAAAGTTGGCCGGCGCACAAAAACAAGAGTTAGCATTGCTTATTTAAGTGATGTGGCTGAAGAAAAAAATATTAAACAAATAAAAAAACAATTACAAGCCGTTAATGTCGATGGCATTTTAGATACAGGAAACATTAGAGAATATTTAACCGAGCAAAGTTCATCTTTTCCACAAATACTCAGTACGGAAAGACCGGATGTCGCTTGTCAAGCTCTTTTAAATGGTAAAATTGTCATTATGGTGGAAAACTCGCCATTCGTTTTAATTCTCCCAAACGTTTTTACCGATTTTATGCATACATCAGAAGATCAATTTCAAAAACCTTTTAATATGACTTTTACCCGTTTGCTAAAAGTTTTATCTTTAATCATTACCCTTTTTACTCCAGCTGTTTATATTGCTATTACCACGTTTGACCAAGCCGTTGTCCCCGATCAATTATTGATTTCTCTAGCTATTCAGCGCGAGGGGGTCCCCTTTCCAACCGCCTTTGAAGTAATATTACTAATGACGGTTTTTGAGCTTTTAAGAGAAAGCGATATTAGATTACCAGCTAATATGGGAGCCTCAATGAGCATTGTCGGAGCTTTAGTTTTAGGACAAGCTGCGGTGGATGCCGGCATTGTCTCTCCAATTGCGGTTATTGTGATCGCCTTTACTTCTATTTGTAGTCTAATCTTTAACGACCCCGACTTTATTAATGGAATTAGGACTTGGCGTTTGATCTTTATTTTAGCCGCTACCTTCTTTGGTCTCATTGGCTTAGTCGCTGCAGTGTTAATGTTCTTAATAAAACTATCATCTTTAGAAACTTTAGGCACAAGCTTTTTAGCCCCTTTTAGTCCTTTAAATTTAGATGCTCAGCGCGATACTATTTTACGTTTCCCAATGCCAAGAATATTGAAAAGGCCAGAATATATCAATCAAAAAAATGTCATAAAACAGGGAGGAAAATATGAAAAATAAAATTTTTATACTCTTAGTTTTGTGCTTTATCTTATGTGGTTGTAGTAATTACCGCGAGTTAAATGATTTAGCCATCGTCACCGGAGTATCAATAGATAAAGCCAAGGAAGGATATAAATTAAGCTTTTTAATTGCCAATTCTCAAAAACCGCAGACTAGCAGTAAAGAAGGTGAAGCTCAAACGACGGTATATTCTGGTCAAGGCCAAAACTTAACAGAAGCGATTAAAACTATCGAAGCCAAAAGTCCAAAACAATTATATTATGGACATATTAATGTCGTTATTATTTCGGAAGAAGTTGGCAAAGACGGTTTTTTAAAAATCGCAGATCTTTTGCTTAGAGATCCGGAAACACGCAAACAATTTTATATTATGCAAGCCCGTGATGTCGAAGCTAAAGATATTTTAAAAATAGTCTCACCCCTTGAAGCTTTCCCCTCACAAAATATCGCCACCTTAATACAAAGTAATCAGCAAAATCAATCATTTTCAGTCGAAATAAATTATAGTTTATTTTTGGGGCAAATAATTGATGAGGGTTATGATCCCATTTTACCTTCTATTACCATTAAAGGCGATGTTGAAGATGGTAGTAAAGAGAAAAATTTAGAATCAACAGCACCAGAAACTTATTTAAAACTAGGTCCCATGGCTATATACCGCGATGACAAATTTATCGCCTATGCCACGGAAGATGAAAGCCAAAATATTAATATTTTAAATGATAACATTGATGACATTAAATACAATTTCCAATATAACGACATGTTAGTTGCTTATACTTCAGATAGTTTAAAAACCAAAATAACTGTCAAAAGTCCAAGCAACCTAGAAATTAAAGTAAGTTCAACCGGTTTTATTTCTGAAATTAATGGAAATGTTGATTTAGAGAAAAAAGAAACAATAAAAAAAATGCAAGAAAAGTTATCAAACTCTGTCAAAAAAGATCTTGAAAAAACTTTAAAGAGTTTACAAAATAAATACCAAGCTGACGTTATTGGCTTTGGTAATATGATTTATAAAAAATACCCCGATAAATGGAAAAAATTCGAAAAAAATTGGAATGAAACTTATTTTCCCGATTTAAATATTGAAGTTAAAACGGATTTCACCATTGAAGCTTCAGGCTCTTTAGACCAAACAATTAAGGAGGTCCTAACATGAAGAAAATAAGTTCTTTAGAATATAATAGTCTAGCATGGTTTACTATGCGAGCCAGTTTGGTGGGAATTACAATGACCATGGTAATCACCGTTGCAAAACAAGATTCTTGGCTATGTGGGGTTTTAGGCATTATTATTGGGGCAATTCCCGTAGCCGTTTTTATTGCTTTGCGCAATTTTAATGACAATATGAATATTTCCCAGATTACAGAATATGCCTTTGGAAAATTTGGAAAAATTATCAGTATTATTTTGATAATTGGAGCTTTTATCTTTGTTCAAACCATATTTTCTGATTTAGTTTATTTTATTAGATCGCAATTTTTATATAAAACTTCTTCGATTATTATTGCTATTGTCTTTATTATTCCTTTAATATATGGTTTATTAAAAGGTTTAAATACGTTTGCCAAAACTAGTTTAATTTTGTTTTATGTCATTATTTTTACCATTTTGTTTATTACGTTTGGTCTTTTAGGTGGCATTAACCTGGATAATTTAAAACCAATGTTTACAGCCAAGCCAACTTCATTATTATATGGTAGTATTATGGTTGTTGGTTATAATGTGTTACCTTTATTTTTACTATTAGCTATTCCTAAATGCCGAATTGAAAACTATAAAATTGGCAAATCTGTACTTTTTTATATTCTCGCCATTCTAGCTGTAATTAATGCCGTATTTCTCACTATTTCTGTATATGGAGTTAATTTATCACTACTTTTTGAATATCCCGAATTTCAATTACTGAAAAAAGTCGCCATTGGTGAAGTAATTGGTAAATTAGAATCAATTTTATCCATGGAATGGATTGTCGCTTTCTTTATTTTGATTTTAGTCGGCTTATATTTTATCACCACGATGATTAAAGAAACTTTTAAGCTAAAAGAAAAGACAAACAAAGGAGTTATTGTGGCTGTTTGTCTACTATTATTAATTATTAATCCTTATATATTTACAATGAATGGTGAAGCCAATGATGCTTTAAAAGGACCGATCTTAATTATGGTCTATATCATCTTTTTCTTCATTCCCCTATTTATTTTAGCCGCAGCTTGTATTAAAGCATTTTTACAATCAAAATGGCGCCGGAAACAATCATCACCACAATCAAAATTGTGATAATAAGGACATTAAAAATACTGGTTTTAGGCTTTTCTTCACCGTCGACAAAATCCGATTTATTGAGTTTTAAACTCGAGGTGAAAAAAGAGCGGTCATAAATAGGCTCATTAGAGTCTTCTTTTTTATTGCCCTGTGAATTTTCTATGTCTTTTTGGATTAGGTCTTTAACATTGTTAAGTTCGCCAACTTTAGTATCGTCAGCTTTAAGATCACTTAACAAATCAGCGGCTAAATCGTCGTCACCAATTTTATTTAACATGCTAGTATTGGTAATTGTTTCAATTAAATCTTTTAAATCGTTTTCTTCTTCGTAATAATCTTCTTTTCTAATCTCTTTTTTAAGATCGATATTTTTCAGAATATTATACTGCGTATTACGTAAAACCCGTTCTTTATCATCGGGTTCTTTATGTTCTTTAGCTTCTTTTAAGACATCACGAATATCATAGTTTTTCTCTTCAAGCTCGGCAAAACGAGGAGAAACTTTGGGCACAGTTTTAGCTGGCTCTTCGTAATCACCAGTTAAACGGCGGTATTGTCTTTCTTTCTGGTAATTTTCGCGATTTTTAAGCATTTCTTTGACTTTAGTAATATCAACTTCATTGGCATTGTCGATTTCGGCAATTCCCTCAATATTAGAATATTTACCATAAGTATAAATTTGGCTATAAAGGTCTTTATTTCGCTTACTACGCGAAGCTGTTTGTTTTCTAGGCTGTTGATAGTATTTTTCCATACGTGTTGCCATCGCGACCACCTCTACAATAATAATATCACATTTTAAGTATTTTTTAAACATGATACTTGAATTTTAAGCGGAATTTAACTATAATTAGACAAGGAGGAATATTATGGCAAAAATTAGTGTAGATAAAGATTTATGTATTGGTTGTGGCTCTTGTATTGCTTTAGATGCCGATACTTTCGACTTCGGGGACGATGGTCTAGCGGAAGCTAAAAACAACGAGGTGACCGAAGCTACCAAAGAAGCGGCAAGTTCTTGCCCAACTGATGCAATTACAATTGAAGAGGAAAATTAATTCCTTTTTTTGTATCGATTTGCTATATTTAGCATATACTGTTATAATAGTTATATATTAATTAAAAGGAGGAATTATTTAATGGACCCAGAGCCCGAGCTGAACAATTCAATTAATATTATTACCGTATTACCAAGGAATAATGATCCCGAGAAACATCGTCTTATTGTAAATATAAATGATGATACTAAAGAATTTTATATTGCTAACGTTGTTGATGAAACTAAAACAATTGTCTTGACGCATGTAGTATTGGATAATAATTATAGTTTATTAGAAATGCAATTAGAAGCCTGTAGCTTAAAATCTGAGCAGTTTGCTATGGTAAAAACTTTAGAAAAACCTGATTATGAAGATTTGATGATGTTTAGAAAACTCTATGATCATGAAGTTTATAGTTTAGATTTTGATAGTGAAAAACAGGAAATATTTACTTACTTTAATGGAAAAAGGCGCGATCTAAGTAGACATATGTTAATCGATATGGCTTTATGTGAATATGAACCTGAAAAAATGGATATAATTGATACACTGAATTATAGTTTATTACAAAGTAGGACACCCAAACCTAAATACTTAGATCCCGAATTAAATAAACCAAGGTTTGATAAAAAGCCGTTTATGGAGTTAAGTAAACAATATGAAACAAGGGTGCAAAAAGTTTTAATTAAACGAACAGCTTAATTCTAGGCTGTTTTTTTAATCAAAAAAATCCTCTATATCATTAGAGAAATTTATTTGACTAAACTATATAATGTCTTAACTTCTTTCGTGGTCAAATGCCGATATTCACCAGATTTTAAACCTTTTAAAGTCAAAAAAGCAAATTGTTCACGTTTGAGCTTTACAACATTATAACCAAGAGCTTCAAACATTTTTTTAACTTGGTGATATTTACCTTCATGGACAGTTATTTCTATCGTTGAAGAGTTTTGCCGTTTATCCAATTTTTTTATTTTGACCTTATCCGCTTTGACTTTGATTTTATCATCAATAATAACTCCCGCCGTTAATTTTTTGATTTGAGCAGGATCAACCGCTGTATCTATTTTAGCAATATAAACTTTGGGAATATGATTTTTAGGATGAATTAATAAATTAGTTAACTGGCCATCATTAGTTAAAATAATTAACCCCGTAGTATCATAATCAAGGCGGCCAACTGGATAAAGACGGTTTTGGCTCTTAACTAAATCAATAACAGTTTGGCGTCCTTTTTCATCTTTGGTCGAGGTGATGACTCCTCTGGGTTTATATAATAAAATATATTCATTGACTTTCTCTTTTAAAGGGTGGCCCTCCACAGTAATAACATCATTAAAACTGGCTTTAGAGCCTAGATCCGTAATTACTTGACCATTCACTGTGACCTCACCTTGCAAAATCAATTCTTCCGCTTTACGGCGTGAGCAGTAGCCATTATTTGCAATAATTTTTTGTAATCGTTCCATCCAAATCACCTGCTATGATTATACAGGATAATAGTTAAAAAAACAAGGGAACAATTAATAAACTAAGAATAACTGTGGCTAAATCGGCTAAAAGTCCCGCCCACAAAGCATATTTAATTTTTTTAATACCAATTGTCCCAAAATATAAAGTAATAATATACAAAGTGGTATCACTGGACCCTTGAATTATGGAAGTAATAATACTTAAATAACTATCGGGGCCATATAAAGTGTACATATCGTTTAAAAGGGCTAACCCAAAACTACCAGATAAAGGCCGCATGACGGCAATTGGTAAAACTTCTAAAGGAACATGCACAAGTAAAAATATGGGCTTTAAAAAATTAAAAACTTCATCAATAAGTCCACTATTAGTAAAAATATTTATACCAAAAATCATAGCCAATAAAGGGGGAAACATGTTTAAAACCATAGGCAAGCCCTCTTTAGCCCCATCGATGAAAGCATCATAAACGTTAATTTTCTTTTTTGCCCCATAGATAATAACAATTAAAACTAAAAGCGGAATAAATAAATTAGAAATTAGTTTCATTTTACCACCCTTTATTTATATTTTCTGGCCAAAATGCGATCAATAATAAGTCCAATAAAAAGGGAAATAAAGCTAACAATAATACAAGGGATAACAATGCTCGTAGGATCGGTGCTATCATGCATCATTCTTAAAGAAATAATCGTGGTCGGCACCAAAGTAACTCCACACGTATTGATTACAAGAAAGGTAACCATACTACGACTTGCACTATCTTTTTCTTTATTTAAAGTCTGTAAAGATTCCATGGCTTTTAATCCAAAAGGAGTACCCGCATTACCCAGCCCGAAAAGATTAGCAATAATATTAGAAGAAATTAAACCTAATGATTCATGATTTTTAGGAATTTCCGGAAAAATCTTGGATAAAAATGGTGAAATAAAACGCGAAGCTTTTTGTAATAAACCTGATTGTTTAGCAATGTTCATAAGGCCAAGCCATAGGGCTAAAAGCGGGAATATTTGAATAACGAGATCTAAGGTTGTTTTGCCGCTAGAGAGAATTTGGGCATTTAAAACATCCGCTTTCCCCGTGATGATCAGAAATAAAGAGCCTGAAATAATAAAAAATATCCATAATTTATTTATCATGATTAATTAAGTTTTTTAATTTTTCCCAAAAACTTTTATTAGCTTTGCCTTTTTCCACATAAATCGAGCGTTCACCAATTTTTTTGTCACCAATCGAAATTTTCACTATACCCACTTTATCCCCGTTTTTGTAACTACGTTTCTTTTCAATTTCAAATTTTAGATTAATGGCTTCGGTTTCCGTGTTTAAAAGTGGATATTTAAATTCTTTTTTCAAATATAAAGTATCTTTGTTATAATAGGACTCCCCCAAAATCGAAATAGGGCCTTTATCTAAAATAGTATAAGACTGATACTTTTTAAAAGCCTCTTCATAAAGATTTTTATGATCACTCCAATCACTACCATCATTTAAGGTAACCACCGTTAAATTCAAATCATCTTTAGAAGCCGATGTTACCAGGGTCCGTTTAGCAATTTTGGTAAAACCAGTTTTTCCTCCCGTGGTATATTTATAAGTGCTGAGTAATTTGTTTTTATTGTGCCATTTATAAAAATTTTTATTGGTTTTAACACTATGATCTTTGGTAGCCGTAATAGTTCGAAAATCCTCATTTTGCATTGCATAACTCATCAGTAAAGCCATATCATAAGCTGATGAGTAATTGCCTTTTTCTTCATCTAATCCACTAGGATTATTAAAAGTTGTATCCGTCATACCAAGTTCTTGAGCCTTTTTGTTCATAAGTTCCACAAATTTTTCGGTACTACCAGCGACAGCCTGCGCAATGACTAAGGCAGCATCATTACCACTTCTGAGCATCAAACCATATAAAAGATCTTCTAGTTTCATTTTCTCGCCTTGTTTGACATAAATACCTGAGCCATAAGCTTTCAAGATTTCGTCACCAACCGTCACTGTTTTTTGAATATTAGCATTTTCCAAAGCCACAACAGCGGTCATAATTTTAGAAATGGAAGCCACACTTTGAGTATAATGGGCATCATCCGCATAAAGGACACGATGACTATCGGTATCCATTAAAACCGTAGCTTTGGCATTACTGCTAAAAGCATTGACTTTTAGGGGTAATAGCAAAACGACTAACAAGATTAATATTTTCTTCACTGGTATCACCTAAATAAAACTATGAAAAAAAAGACAAGTTTATGAAAAAAAAGCGCTATTTTAATTTTGAACATACATAATTAAAGGGACTTTGAAATACTGCAAATAAAAAAGACTATACTAACCAGCATATAGTCCATTAATCTTATTTAAATCTTCGTCACTTAATTGATTAAGAGTCCATTCATCGTTTTGTTTGGTGAGTGTCAGATTTAAAGTATAAGTTTTAGTATCTTGTACTTTTTTAAGTTCTTCTAAACGATAGTTGCTGAATAAACTGGCATCATAAGCCCCATTTTCGTCATTAAATTCACTTTCATTCTCGCTTTTATAAGTGTCAGCATCAGCGACAGCTTGTGAATAATCACGAACGGTTATTTCCACTTCAACTGTTGCGGTATCCCCATCAATTGTTTCGTCTTTGATTTCATATTTTAAATCTTGATAATGCTTTTTCATAAAATCACGATATGCTGTGCGATTATCTTCACTCATGGTTGTATCCGTTCCTAAAATAGTATCTAAATCATCAATGACCGAATTATCTAAGGTTTGATATTTATTAAAATAAGCTTCGACTTTTTTAGTAGGAGTATTATCCATATTAGAGCAGCCACAGCCGGTGAGAACAATTAAAGATAGTACGATAAATATAATTTTTTTCATAACTTCCCTCCTTATTAAGTAGTCTGGGAAAGTTTAGAAAATTTATACCTTTTTATGATAAATTTTTTCGATTTTTTCTTTTGTTTCAGCGAATTTAACTTTAAAACTTGGGAAAGCTATAACTAAACGTTTATTAAAAAATGATTTACTTTTAAGTATTTCTTTAACGCGGGCTGTAATTTCATCAGTCGCATCTTTGGTGCCAGTTAAATCAATTTTTTTAATGCTGGAAATTATTTTAAAAGAAATGAGACAATCGGTTAAAAAAATAAGTGCTAAAATAATGGTTAAAATGGTTAAAGTTAAAGACGATAAGTCGTTTAACAGATTTATGAAAAACGGATTAAAAACATAACATAAGATTAGACCTAAAGCTCCAAAACCTAAAGTCGTCGTAAGACTAATACGTCCATTAAGATTATATTTATGCTCTGAATAATCCCACCATCTAGTTTGAAAAATTTTTTCCATCATATAACTTGAAAAATATTCCAAAATAGCTCCCGTTAAACAAGACATAACAAATAAAGCTACCGGGTCGTCTAAATACCTATTCAAAAAAATAGTAATGATTAAAGCCCCAAAACCATATATGGGACAATATGGGCCCATAAGAAAACCTCGGTCAGTAATTTTTTGGGTCTTTATGGAAACTAAAATGACTTCCATTAACCACCCACATAGATTAAAAATAATAAAAACATAATGCGTACATCCATAATTACACTCCCACTTCTTAAAATCCATTTTACCACGGTTTTAAAAAGATAACAAGAAATCAATTATGCATATAGCAAAATTCATTAACAAACCACTTTGTGATTGTAAAAATTTCTTAAATTTTCCACAGCATATTCTTGAATCAGAGCACAAGCATTTTCATCTATTAGTTTATATTTAATAATTTTCGTCTTTGAATAATTTATATATTAGTACCTTGCAATAATAATTCAACAATTTTAGAATTACTATTAGCGGTTAAAATACTCATTTCTATATATACCAAGTCATTACTTTGTTCATAGCATTAGTTTGATGAGACTTTTCAGTAGAATTATAATCAGGTTAAATTTCCTTAATTTGATCACAAATAGTTTTATAGTCACTATATGTTGAGTTAACTTCCATTTTAAATTAGCATTAGACAATTTATCTAAGATAAAATTAATAGCATCTTGACTCATGCAAGATTCCTTTATTTAACTAGTCCAGAGCATTTGCTTCGTTTTCTTTATCCACGTATATCTGGTCAAGCTTAACCGTGTAAGTATCTGCCAATTGTTCTCACTTAATATTCGGCTCTTCATATATTAAAATAAGAGGAGGAATAAAAGTGAAATATGATTACAGCTTTGGAAACCAATTTTATAATTATTATGATGATTTAGGTGTTAAAAGCACAGAATACCAAATTATGGCACCAAAGCAAGCTCAGTCTAATCAACCAGGAATGGAATATTTAATGACCCCCAAACCTATATTTGATAATCCCAATTATAAAGGTAGTGGAAAATTAAAGGGTAAGGTGGCGATTATTACTGGTGGCGATAGTGGCCTAGGGAGAGCAGCGGCAATTGCCTTTGTCAAGGAAGGTGCAAAAGTGGTAATCCCTTATTATAATGAACATAAGGATGCCGAGGATACAAAACAATATATTGAAGCTTTAGGCGGAAGGTGTTTACTATTGCCGGGCGATATTACCGATAAAAATTTTTCTAACCATATAGTACAAGAAACTTTGAAAACATTTGGAAAAATTGATATTCTAGTTAATAATGCCGGCGTGCAATATCAGCAAGACTCCTTGGAAGAAATATGCGATGAACAATTTGATTGGACTATGAAAGTCAATATTTATGGCATGTTTTATTTAACTAAAGCCGTTTTGCCACATTTAAAACCTGGCGCATCAATTATCAATTTAACATCAGTGACGACTTTTTATGGTGACCCACAATTAATTGATTATGTAACCACAAAAGGAGCAATTGTTGGTTTTACAAGAGCTTTAGCAAGAAATTTGGCTTTAAAAAATATCCGCGTTAATGCAATTGCCCCAGGCTTCTTTTGGACACCATTACAGCCAGCGTGCTGGGTAGCGGAAAAGATACCATCGCTAGGAGCTGATGCAGCAATGGCTAGAGGAGCAATGCCATATGAACTAGCTCCAACTTTTGTCTTTTTAGCATCCGATGATTCTAGCTATATGACTGGTCAAGTTATTCACAATAATGGTGGGCAAATAATGGGCTAAAAAAATTTATCATTACTGAAATAAAGCAAATGTTACAAAAATATGAAAATATGATTTGAGATGTATTTATATATCCATGATGATCGCAAAAGGCAAAGATCTTTATCATTTTGGGAATGCTCAAATACAAAAATTACTCTATGGCATTACATAAATATGGCTATTTATCCCATGAGATTAGATATGAATTCCAAATTACGAGGCAAGCACATATAAAGCCAATGTAATTTTGAGTGTAAAAAGTTTTTAAAAGGAGCTGAATGAAATTATTTTATTTCATTACAGCCCCTTTTATATCATATTTGGTGCCACCAAAGAAAGCTATCTACAACTATTTCAATTTAAAATTTTGAATCAATCTACATTTATTTTAACACATAGAAAGTATTTTTTCCACTACCCTCCATATGGATTAAATCATTTTTACACATATTATTCAGTATTACTTTTGCTCTAGTTGATGAAATGTCTAATAATCGCTCAACTATATTTCTATTAATTTTACTGTTTTTCTTCAAATATTCGATAATTTTTTCTTCTTGCGTTAAATTAGAAGGTAATGATTTTTCATTATTTTCTGTGTAATTAACATTATACAAAGTGACATTAAAAGCATTATCAGTATCAACAAATACTGGTTTTTTTTGATAATTACTATAAGATTCTATTATTCTACCTATTCCTGTACCAAAACTTTCAACATATTTAAGTCTATAAAATATATTTGCTAAATTAGGATTCCTACTTTCAGATACACCTAAATATAAATCTTTTAGACTTAAACCTTTAACAATACCACCAAGTGATGTAATTTCAAAATGATCATCATAAAGAGAAATCAAAATACTTCCATTATAATTATAATCTCTATGTATTATTGCATTTAACAAAGATTCTCTCAAAGCATACTCTGGATAATCTTTTGTATCAATTCGTTCCAAACCAACAATTTTTCCTTTTGTTTTATTGAATAATTCTAAATATTCAAATACATCGTTAACTTGTTTTAAGACAGATCCTTTAAATTCTTTTCTGTCTTTAAATTCTAATTTATTATTCCCATTATAAA
>CALVJP010000032.1 GCA_944332215.1 uncultured Bacilli bacterium | reverse complement strand
GCTTGGCAATATTTAGACCAAAGATACAATATGCCAGATGACCGTGGTAAAGCTTTATTAACAGATATTGGTACTGAAGAATTAGCCCATGTCGAAATCATTTCAGCAATGATTTATCAGTTACTTCAAGGAGCAACACCTGAAGAGCTAAAAGCAGCTGGATTTGGTGAGCAATATGCTCAATTTGGTATGGACTTATTCCCATCTGACGCTTTTGGCAATCCGTTCAACATGGCTTATATTAAAGTCGCTGGTGATTACATTGCCGATATTGAAAGTGATATGGGCGCCGAACAACGAGCTCGCGCTACTTATGAGCACTTAATGGATTTAACTAATGATCCAGACATCCTTGCTCCTTTGTCTTTTTTACGCGAAAGAGAAATCGTCCATTATCAACGTTTCAAAGAACTTCGTAATTATTATTTAAAACAAAAAGAAAAAAAGTCACGATAAAATATATAAATGTTAAAAGAACTGAAAATCTTTTTAGTCCTTTTAACATTTTTTTATCTTATTAATTTTATAGAAAATACATTATTTAAAATAATATTTTATTAAAAATTTATAAATTAAAAAAGGACTTTTTCCGTCCTAGTCACATATTTATTACAATGCATACTTTTCGTAACTATCACTTTAAACTACTAGTTTTTTGTTGTTGCTCTCATACATTTAGATAAAACAATATCTTAGATTACATTATAAAAAAGCTTGGTATACTTGTATTACTTTTTAGCAACTATTTTAAATATTTAAATTTCAAATTCAATCATCTATAAATCGCCTTTATAAAAATAAATTTCCATCGCTTCTTCAGAATATTTTGGCTTTGAAATATCTATATTCAAAATATTACCTATATGATAAACAATAAATTGTGATGCAATTAATAAATCAAATTCTGCTAAAATTCCGTTATATTTACTCTCTATTATAATATTTTCATTACCAAGATATTTTAATAATGTCTCCTCATATTTAGTAGTTGAATTTTGCTTAAAATAAACTGAAACAGTATTTTTTAAGTTTTCATAATTAATGAATCTTCCATGCGAAAAATTTTTCTTTTCATGAATAATACAATTAAATATACCGGATTCAATAATTTTACTTTCCAAATCGTAACAAGCCACATCAGTATAATCACCACGAAAGAGATTTATTAACTTATGTGTTTGCATTTTCGATACAATATTTTTATTAATTATCTTTCCTATTTGCTTATTCCAATATTGAATTCTATCATCAATAAAAGTATTAAGATCAATAGAACTATTCGTTTTATCAAGATAATACTTTAAAAATATTGCTGCTGGGGCAGCGGCACCTTCAAATGATAAAAAACCTCTTTCTTTCCCTTTGTTAGATGAAGTCCTATAACTTAATATGTTTTTTGAAGGAATTCCAGTTTTTAGTACTATTTTTTGTGATTCCCCTTTTGTAACAATATAAATATTTTCCATTTCTATTCCTTTAGCACTATTAATAATATCGTTAGTTGTCCCCGAATAAGAAAATAATATTACTTTATTTATATTCTTATTATTTCTATATAAAACATCTCTTGGATATATTGGATAAGTATTAGAACCATATAATATATTTATAATTTTTGAGGCAAAATATGCCCCAGCATATGACCCACCAGTTCCCACAAACAAACAATTACTATTTTCATTAAAATCTATATTTTTAAGTGTTTTTGTTGCATTTGAATTAACTGCATTAACAATTCTTGTTTTTAAATTATTTATATTTATATTACAACGTTTAATTTTTTTTCTCTCATTATATTCAAAATTATCACAAGCACATTCATTATTTATCTTTTTTATCTTAAATAATGCATTAATATGTCCTCTTGCCCCCATTTTAGAAACCACTTTAGATGTAAGTTTGTTTGAATTTGCATACCATTTTTTAAACAAAATAGGATCATAATTGAAATTATTTTGTATACAGTCTTTTATTATACTAGATATAAATGCATCTCCTGCTCCAGTTGAATCTATAACATTACCTTTAGAATTTAATTTAAAATTATATTCTATTCCCTTACTAATAAAAGTTGCTCCCTTTTCACCACGTGTAATAGTCATAAAATTTGGTTTCAAAGCATTATATAGTTCGATGTCATTATTCAAATCTAATCTTTTTATTAAATACTTTGATACTCTTTCATTAAAATTAATAATTTCAAATTTATTATTCAATTTATCTACTATTTCTTTACAAGAAAAATCCTCCAATTCAAAATATTGGCCCAAATCAATAATCTTTTTATTATTAGTATTATCAATTATTATTTGATTTTTATTATTTAAATTATCAAATACTAAAATATCATCATCATTAATTTTTTTTAAAATATCATTTGTGTCAATTAAACTATCCACATACCATTTTTTATTCTTACAAAAAGGACATCTTTTTTTTGAAGTAAATGTTAATTCACCGTCATTATCAAAATATGATACATGGAAGCATCTAGTTCTTACATTTCTTAAAATATTAATATTTTTAATGTCAACTTTTAAATTTTCCAGACTTTTAATGGCAATTTTACCTTGTGGATCATCACCACATGCCCCAAATACTGCTGTATTAATATTCATTTTTGCCAAATTAGCAATAATATTATGAGAAGTCATGCCACCATTTATGCCAACCATTTTTCCATCTTTATAATAATAATCTGTTACTAAATCCCCAATACTAATTATTCTCATCTTATCCTCCACTTAAATATTTTTCCTTAACCAATCATACAAATATTTGTCTTTAAAAGCATGAGAGGTTAAAAAATGATTATCATTTTCTACAATTTTTAATTCTATGTTTTTGGCATCAATGTTTTTTAATTTATTATAAGCTAAAATACTTTCATTAACATCAATAATATCATCACTACTTCCATGATACATCAAAATAGCTTTTTCTTTTAATGGCTTTAATGTTTGATTAAGTGGAAGCATTATACCTCCAGAAACTGATACTATTCCTTTAAATAAATTAGGTCTTGACATAATGTAATTCCACGCACCAAAAGCTCCCATACTGCTTCCTAAAATACACACCCTATTTTTATTGTATTTATATTTTGTATAAACTTCTTCTAAAATTTTTTCTACATCTCTTAAATGATATTCCCAAAAGTTATTACCATTACACTGAGGAGCCACAACAATATATGAAATATCAAATTTATTCATATATTTAGGTAAAGCATATTTTTCAACATCTTCTATTTTGTCTCCTCTTTCTCCTATACCATGTAAAAATAGTAATAGTGGCATATTTTCATCAAGCTTTTCTGGTAAATATACAATATAATTTATATTACAATATTCATTTGTATTAAGTTTACAATATTTTTTAAACATATGCATTATCCTTTCTTTACTAGCCGTTTTTCCATTTTTAAATTATATATATTCTCCTCTAAATTATTAAAAAATAATCCCATGTGATAGCCATCTTGAAAAGCATGATTTACCAATATAGAAACATCTATAAGATAACTAGAATTTTCCATGTAATATTTTCCCCAGCATATTTTAGGCTTACTATTTTTTTCGTCAAAATTAATTGCATCTTTAAAATTCGAGAAAGAAACCCAAGGAATACATGTTATGTGAATTTTATTCATATTTTCTAATCCGATAATTTTATAGTATGGAACATCATTACTTGCATCACTGGTTGCCATAGAAAATTCTGAAAGAAATTTTAAAATATCATCAGTATATTCAATATATCTTGTAAAATTCAATTCATTATTTTGATTTATAACAGTTACTGTTGCCGCCAAAGAATCAAATTTATAAACACTTAATTCATCATTTTCCATACTATAACCATAGCTAAATGCATCAATTTCACTTAAAGATTTTAATACAAGGTAAGTCATACTACCGTAAAACGAAATACCATTGTTCTTACAAAAACTTACTAAATTAGTTACATCTATTTTAGAAACTACACCAGTGTATGGGTCATCGTAGTTTGAAAAGGTTTCATATGCTAGTTTACGTTTCCATGTATCAACATCAATCTTTTTTTTTCATTTTAACCTCCATTACTAAATATCATATCATAAAAATAAAAATAAATAAAAAGATATAATTTCTAACACATTTAATGAATATAACCTTAAACTATTAAATATGAAGTGTCTCTATAATTCTGGTAATTCTTTAAATGAATTTTTAAACATATTAGTAGCTTTTTTCTTGGGGTAATATATCTTTGTGTTGCTTATTTAAATTTCTATTGAAATTATTTTATTGCCTTTTTGACTGATAACATCATTGTAGGAATGAATTAGCCCATGTCGAAATCATTTCAGCAATGATTTGTCAGTTACTTCAAGGAGCAACACCTGAAGAACTAAAAGCAGCTGGATTTGGTGAACAATATGCTCAATTTGGTATGGACTTATTCCCATCTGATGCTTTTGGTAATCCGTTCAACATGGCTTATATTAAAGTTTCCGGCGATTACATTGCCGATATTGAAAGTGATATGGGCGCCGAACAACGAGCTCGCGCTACTTATGAGCACTTAATGGATTTAACTAATGATCCTGACATCATTGCTCCTTTGTCTTTTTTACACGAAAGAGAAATCGTCCATTATCAACGTTTCAAAGAGCTTCGTAATTACCATTTACAAAATAAAATTAAAAATACTTAACCAAAGTATTTTTTTCGTCGTTTTAAACATACTAAAAATGGTGATTTTATGAAAAAAATATTGCTTGTCCTTTGCCTAATTCTGATAACTGGTTGCACCCAAAAAATTGAAATCGAAGGCACCATAACTGAAATAAAATATAACGATATAACAATCCAAAAGGAAGAATATGCCAATATAAAAAAATTAATCGATACTGATTTTAAAACTAAAAGCCAAAATAAACTAGAAAACACCCTGACAATAAAAACCAAAAAAAATATTTATTATTATACCGTATCTGATCAATATTTAGAATATAATGGATACCAAACCCCTAATCATAAACTAGGAATTTACTTAACTAAACTGATTAACAAATATGAAAACCTCGACTTTTATGAAATAGACTATATTAAAAATGCTGAACTTAATGATGATAATCTAAATATTTTACTCGACAAAACATCTAACTACATTATTATAAAGTTTCATGAACAAGTAACTAATTTTAAAATTAATGCATTAGAAAATCAAAACAATCAATATCAAGATGTAGATTTATTATATCATGAAGAAATTATAAACAGTAAGCAAATAGTTATCCGTAAAAGTATCAATTATAACGAACCCGATATTAGAATATCTTTTGAAAATGAATATAACTATGTAATTTCCATTATCCCTACCTTTACAAGCAATAATAAAGTAGAGTTTACCACCACCATTACCCCGAAAGAAAACTCCTAGTTTTTTAGGAGTTTTAAATAACTAATTATGTTTAAGTTGCTCTAAAGATTTCATTCTTTCGGCTTTTCTTTTCTGGCGGCATTCTTTACATCTAACCGGCTCATGTTCCAAGCCTTTTTCTTCATAAAATTCTTGTTCCCCGGCTGTAAATATAAATTCTTCGCCGCAATCTTTACAAACAAGCTTTTTATCCTGTTTTTCCATCAGCTTTCCCTCCTTATATAATATTTGATTTAGAACTATTGACCTGACTTTTTATATAAAAGGAAGGAACAAAATAATTTTTAAACCAGCTACAATATAACATATATTTTCATGATATGCAAATTTGAACAATATATTGACATGTTTTTTTACAAATATGGCATAACCTAGAAAATTTTTCAAAAAAAAATCACGAGCACTCGTGATCTGATCATTTCATAAAGTTAGAAAATATTAGTGTTAAAAGTAATATTATTTAAAAATCATTATTTTTTTTATTATCAAATTTTTTACGTAAATTAGTATCTAATATTTTTTTGCGCAGGCGATAACTAACTGGTGTTACCTCAACTAATTCATCATCATTAATATAATCTAAGCAAACTTCCAAACTCATTTCGCGAGGCTTTTTTAAAACTACAGTGTGATCCTTACCAGCTGAACGGGTATTAGTTAAATTCTTTCCTTTAACCACATTCACCGCTAAATCATTCTCATGATTATTTTCTCCCACAATCATTCCCTCATATACATCTGCTCCAGGCTCAATAAACATAATACCACGATCTTCTAAAGCTCCTAAAGCATAAGCTGTGGCTTTTCCATTTTCCATGGATACCAAAACACCGGCTTTTCTTTGACCTACCGCATTAGAAACCATCGGTAAATATTCCTTAAAGGTGTGATTAATAATGCCATAGCCTTTAGTTAAGGTCATAAATTCAGTCATAAAACCAATTAAACCACGTGATGGAATAGTATAATTCAAACGGACCTGTTTATCACGATTTTCCATATTATCCATAATGCCACCACGTAAGCCCAACAATTCAATTACATTACCTACATAATCTTCTGGAACATCCACTTGAACATCTTCAAACGGCTCACATAAAGTGCCGTCAATTTCTTTTGTAATTATTTGTGGTTTTGACACTTGTAATTCATAACCCTCGCGGCGCATATTTTCGATTAAAATAGATAAATGAAGTTCCCCACGCCCTGAGACCATCCAAGACTCGGAATCCACTTGACTAACCTTTAAAGAGACGTCTTTCTCCGTTTCTTTTAATAATCTTTCTTCGATTTTACGGGCAGTTAAAAACTTACCTTCACGACCACTAAAAGGACTAGTATTCACCCCGAAAGTCATTTGTAAAGTTGGCTCATCAATTCTTAAATGTGGTAAAGCTTCTTCCTTCCCCACTTCACAAACTGTTTCGCCAACCGAAATATCCGGCAAACCGGCAATGGCTACAATATCTCCAGCATGGGCCTCTTTAAGTTCAATTTTCTGTAAACCTAAATAGCCAAAAATCTTTTGGACTCTAAATTGTTTAATACTTCCATCTAAACGCACACATGAAACCATACTATTCAACTTTAAAGTACCTCTTTTAATTAAACCGATGCCAATACGGCCAACAAAATCATTATAATCTAATAAAGCTGGTTGAAATTGTAATGGTCCATCCATTGTCACCTGTGGCTCAGGAATATATTTAATAACCGTATTTAAAATAGGATCCATAGTAGCTTTTTGCGTGCTAACATCGGGGTCAAGACTCGAAGTACCCGCTAAAGCTGAAGCATATATCACTGGAAAATCTAGTTGCTCAATACTAGCACCAAGTTCGATAAATAAATCAATAACTTCATCCACAACCTCTTTAGGACGGGCTGAATCTTTATCCACCTTATTCACCACGACAATTGGTGTAACCCCGGCCTCCAAAGCTTTTTTCAAAACAAAACGGGTCTGAGGCATCGTTCCCTCATAAGAATCCACCACTAAAAGTACTCCATCTACCATATTCATAATGCGTTCAACTTCGCCCCCAAAATCAGCATGGCCTGGAGTATCTAAAATGTTGATTCGATAGCCTTTATAATCAATAGCCGTCGTTTTCGCTAAAATGGTAATTCCACGCTCTCTTTCAATTGCATTAGAATCCATCACACAATTAACTACTTCTTCATTATCTCTAAATGTTCCTGACATTTGTAAAAGTTTATCGACTAAAGTTGTTTTTCCATGGTCAACATGGGCTATAATAGCAATATTTCTTTTATTCATAAGCAAACCTCTCTCTCTGGCACTAGGAATAATTATATCACGGTGCAAGCAAATTGTAAACCAGAGAAAAATATTCAAATCTAAGTGTAAATTTGAAAATGCACAATTGTTGGGCAGTTAATATTGTAAAGATATATAATATATTTCAAGTAGTTTATTTGTCATTAAAAAAGGTGTTATTATTCCTAATAAAATATGATATTTATAATTATGGGAATTATTTTAATAGCTATTCTCTCCATGGCCTATTTTATTTGCTGAATTTATTCATTAAAAAACCTACCTCAAGGTAGAATGTTTTAATCATGTATGCCAAAATAAGTTTTTAAAATATAATCCACCGTGATCTTCACATCGGGAAATACCTCTATTTTATCAAGTTCGTCGCGACTAAACCAACCAATGCCTGTACTTTCATCACTTAATAATAAATCAGAGCTTGGATTATTCGGTACCGCGGCATAAATAATATCAAAATGTTTGTCCCCATTTTCTTTACGGTTACACTGTATGCCTAAAGGCCTTATCATATCATCTTCTCGAGGAAAACGCTCACCAATTAAGCTAACTTTTATTCCCGTTTCCTCAAAAACTTCTCGGGTCGCAGCCTCCTCAGGCGTCTCGTCATCTTCGATATGTCCTCCAGGTTGGACCCATTTATCATATAAGCCATGTTTCACTAATAATATTTTTAAGTTTTCCGGATTAATTACAAATGCGGATGCACAAAAATGTCTAGTCATCTATACCACCCTAAGTAGTATATCAAATAACTAAGCTGAAGTCTATTCCAAAACGTCCTCTATTTTCTGGTTGACATTTTTTTCGTAAACCACCATCTGCTGATTAACATCGACGGTGGCCAATAATACATTATCGATTTTCTTACCTTGGACCTTAAGTTCATGATGGACCCACTCTTCGTCTACATGAATATTTTTAATTGCATCCTGCATAATTTTGCCATCGATAATTACATTAGCGCATAAACCTACTTTTTGGCCTTTGATATTTAAATCTTTTAAAGTGGGCTGTTGATATTCACTTTTAGGTAAAATGCTAATTTTCCCATTAGCTTCCATGACTGCATAGGCAATTTGACTAATATCAAAATAACCACTACCTCGGCATTCTTCGAGCATATCGTTCACATCAAATTTCACTTTTTTTAAGCCCTCCATTAACATTTTGCCATCTTGAATCAATAAGGTTGGCCGGCCCATGAAAAAACGACGCAAATGAATACTTTTCATTGTCAAAATGGAAACTCCATAAGCGACTAAACCAAAGACAACAACAGCGACAATGCCATTCATATATTGTGAATCTACATTAATTGTCATTTCGGCCGCAAAATTACCAATGGAAATGCCAATTACATAATCGAATAAACTTAGCTGTGACACTTGTTTTTTTCCTAATAATTTGGTTACCAAAAATAAAGTTACTAAAGAAATTAAAGCTCTTAGGACAACATCGCCTAATTCTATCAAATCTGTTTCCATAAAATCACCATTTTTAGTATTCGTGAAATTTAAAAAATTATGCAATTAAGCACAATTTTTATTTACTTTTTGTCAATTTTTGATTTTTTCCGAAAGGTTTCGTGATCGACAATAACATCTGTTTTTACTACTAAAAACATGACGATTATTACTAAGACAGCATATATAATATAACCTAAGATTCGGTCTTTTAACACATATACAATGGAAGCTGCTGCAAATAAAATTTGAATACCATAAATTATTAAAACTGTATTTCTATGAGAAAATTGCATATTAAGTAATTGATGATGAATATGCGATTTATCTGGGGTCGAAATACTTTCGCCTTTAATTCGGCGACGAATAATTGCAAATAAAGTATCTAAAATAGGAATAGCCAAAATCAATAATGGCACGATAAGAGAAGTCAAAGTGACGTTTTTAAAGCCTAATAAAGCAATTACAGCAATCATAAAACCCATAAACATTGAACCTGAATCACCAGCAAAGATTGAAGCTGGATGGAAATTATGAATTAAAAAGCCTAAAGTTGAGCCAAACATAATAAAAGTTAGGGTCATATCAAGTCCAATTTTGCCCATAATGGCAGCAATTATACCTACTGTTAAAAAATAAATAGAGCTAATTCCACTGGAAAGCCCGTCTAAACCGTCAATTAAATTCACGCAATTTATACAAGCCACAATAAAGAAGATTGTAATTGGATATGCTAATATTCCAAAATCGACATAAAAGCCGAAGGCACTTATATCTTGTAATATTAACCCGCCATAAAAAGTTACAATGGCGGCCGCGGCAACTTGGCCTAAAAACTTATAAAGAGCTCTTACGGGCTTAATATCATCAATAATTCCCGTAATAATAACTACAAATCCCCCAATTAAAATTGAATCCATCACTTGGCTTGATTCTCCGAATAATAAATATCCTAAGAGAAACCCCATAAATATCGCTAAACCACCTAAGCGCGGCATTGGTTTTGTATGCACCTTTCGGGCATTTGGTATATCCATCGCACCTACATGCAAAGCAATTTTTTTTACCACTGGCACCATAAAAGCAACAAATATAAAAGTTGTCATTATCATCAAGAAAATGCGGGTTATTACATCAACACCCATAGTTCTCACCTCTGTTATTAATTTTACCATATTTCGCAAAATAAATCTATTTATGACGAAATTTGTCCAAAAAATTAAAAGGCTAAAAACTAAAGAAATATACCCTTATAATTCTCTTAAAACTCATTTGCTTAATTAATCTATTAAACTTTTAGATTTTTTATTTATATTTACCCTCAAAGTATTTTGCACTTTTCAGGCATTGGTTCTTGTCGCTTTTATTTCTAACTAAAAAAGAGTTTAAAACTCTTAATTCTTATAAAAGGCCTTATATAATTGATAGGCATTATAAATATCAAATTTGCTGGATACTTCATAAGGCGCATGCATAGATAAAACCGGAACACCACAGTCTATAACATCAATACCTTTATTAGCTAAGATATAAGCGATGGTCCCACCACCACCTTCGTCGACTTTTCCCATATCCGTCATTTGATATAAGAGATTATTATCTTCAGCAATTCTGCGCACTTTAGCTACAAATTCAGCATTGGCATCACTAGCCCCACTTTTACCATGGCTGCCTGTATACTTACATAAGGCTACACCTTTGCCTAAATAAGCGGCATTAATTTTATCATCGACTTCACTATAAGTCGGATCGGCTCCAGATGTTACATCAGCGGAAAGCATTTTCGAGTTGCATAAAGTCTTTTCTAAAACATTATAACCATTTTGCCCTGTTTTATCTAAAAGCATAGCAATAAAATTTTCAAAATTTTGCGAATACATTCCGGTATTGCCTACACTACCAATTTCTTCTTTATCGGCTAGTAAAGCAATGGAAGTGCGACAAGGCTCATTAAGTTCTATTAAGGCTCTTAAGGTCGTATAAGCACATGAACGATCATCTTGACCATATGCCGCAATCATACTTTTATCAAAGCCTAAAGTACGGGCTTCAAAAGCTGGAACTAATTCTAATTCTGCACTGTTAAAATCAGCTTCGGTAATTTCATATTTTTCATTTAAAATATTTAATATATTTAATTTAACTTTTTCTTTAACTTTTTCATCATCATAAGGAATGCTTCCAACTAGTAAATTTAAAGCTTCGCCTTTCACGCCTTCGCTTAAAGATTGTTTGTTTTGTTTGGTTGCTAAATGTGGTAACAAATCCGTAATCGTAAAAATTGGATCGTTTTTATCTTCGCCGATATTAATATTAATAACTTCGCCATTGGTCTTGGCAATCACTCCTTTGATGACAAGGGGGATGGCTGTCCACTGGTATTTTTTAATACCGCCATAATAGTGTGTTTTAAATAAAGCAAAGCCGCCATCTTCATACAAAGGATTAGGTTTTAAATCAATACGTGGTGAATCAATATGGGCTCCTACTAGGTTAAGTCCTTCTTCTAACATAGCTTCCCCAATAACCGCTGCATAAACACTCTTTCCACGGTTAATATAATACACTTTATCACCCGGCATTAATTTATTTTTGTTTTCGATATTTTCAAAACCGTGAGCTTTTAAATTTCTTTCAGCATATCTGGCACATTCTCTTTCTGTTTTACACTCGTTTAAAAAAGCAATATAGTCATCACTAAAAGACATTATATTGTTTTTTTCATCTAAATTTATGGTTTCCCAGCCTAGTTTTTTGCTATTAAATAATTTTTCTTGTAATTCTTCGCCTTTACTTTTTTCCATGTTATCCGCTCCATTTCTTATTATATTATGTCCTATCTTTAGTAATTTAAACCATTATTATCTATTAAATTAACGTTATCTAATAAAATTCCAGTACCTTCGACGACACAAGTTAATGGACTTTCCGCTACGAATACGGGCACTTTTAACTCATGGGCTAATAATTGGTCAAAGCCATTTAATAAAGCGCCGCCGCCAGTTACGACAATTCCTTTATCAACAATATCGGCTGATAATTCTGGTGGCGTCTGTTCTAAAACCGCTTTAGCTGTATTAATAATTGTATAGACGCTTTCTCTTAAAGCTTCTTCTACTTCATCAGAAGAAACTGTCACTGAGTGTGGCAAGCCGGTAACTAAATCACGTCCGCGTACTTCCATTTTTTCGTTTAAATTTCCTGGAAAAACAGTACCAATGGTGAATTTTATATCTTCGGCTGTGCGATCGCCGATTAATAATTTATATTTGTCTTTAATATATTTCATAATATCCGTATCAAATACATTACCGGCTATTTTAATTGAGGAAGATGTAACAATGCCTCCCAATGATAAAATGGCCACATCGGTTGTTCCTCCTCCAATATCGATAACCATATTGCCACTAGGCTTAGATATATCCATTCCAGCTCCAATGGCTGCTACTTTTGGCTCTTCTTCTATAAATACTTTTCGGGCCCCTGTTCTTTCGGCAGCTTCTTTAATGGCATTTTTTTCTACTTGAGTAATATTTGAAGGACAGCAAATTAAAATTCTTGGACGAGCAAAAAAACTTCGTCCATTGACTTTTCTAATAAAGTGATTTAACATAATTTCGGTAATTTCAAAATCAGCAATTACCCCGTCTTTCATTGGTCTAATTGCTTTTACTTTTCCAGGTGTTCTTCCGAGCATTTCTCTAGCTTCAGTCCCCACTGCTAATGGTCTTTTACTGTCAGCATCAATGGCTACGACACTTGGCTCATTTAATACAATTCCTTGTCCTTTAATATAAATTAATACGTTTGCTGTGCCTAAATCTATTCCAATATCTTTTGAAAACATATTATCACCTTTTTCCTCCTAATATTATAACACATGATATTAGGTTTTAACAGGTTAATTGGCCAAATTTAAATACTTTTTTTTCGTCGATTCGCCGCCTTTAATATGTCTAATATCGGTGTGGTATTTTAATATTTTTTGTGTCTCAGTATATAAACTATTATCAATATTTTTTAATCTATCTTTTAAATCTTTATGAACTGTACTTTTTGATACATTAAATACTTTCGCTATCTCTCTTAGCGTTTTTCCCGTTTCCACCATATAACTGGCTTCATTAATAACTCTTTTAACAATATCATTTTCCAAACATATCGCCCCTCTAGTCTAATTATATAAAATAGGAAGATTAATTAGACCAAATAAAAGGCTTAGGTACTTATTAATTTTTATTTTAAAAGACAAAAAAACTAAGGATTTTTTATTAAATGAGAAGAGAATAAACCTTAGTTTTATAGAGTCCTTTTATAGACTCCCTTAGAGTAACTTTATTACCCTAAGGGAATCTATAAAGATTCTCTATTTGTAGATTAATAATTAATTTTTATTTAAAAATCATTATGAAACAGCTGTGATTTGGCCTTCCTCATTTCTTTCATTTTTACTTTTTGTATCTTTTGATGAATACTTCCTATAATTTTTTATCAAGCCCTAGCGGGATAAACTTTATCTTTAATAGTAACTAAAGCCTTATTTAACCTTTACTTATCTACATATATAGAATATATTGTAAAAACCCGGTTTTTCTTCGTTGTATTTTCTATTTTCTTTTGAATAGTAATTTCTTGTCCTTTTTTTAAAGTCTGGTTAATTAAAATTTCAAAGCTATAAAATTGTTTTTGGTTTTCGTCCGTTACCCCTACTAATATTTTATTAATAAATTTTTCTTCACTAGTGTTTTTTAATTCTGCTTGTATATAAACATAATCATTATTATTAATAATAGTTTCATTCAGAATTTCTAGTCCTTGTGGAATGTTTTCTTGCACTTCTTTATTTACTTGATATGATTTCAAGGTTGCTTTGCTTCCTGTATTAAAATAAAATATAACAACGATTAAAATTATAACTAATAATATTAAAACACCTATAATAATGTTTCTTTTTTTCATCATTTAATGGAACTATTTTATATTTGTTCCACTGTCACCTCCAAACCTTTTAAATTTACTTTAGCATCCTCTTCCTGATGTACAAGCCCCAGATGGCCCAAATGAGAATTCCTCGCCACCTGATACTAACGTATCGTTCCACAGCATTTCACCATTACCATAAGTATATCCTGATTTCACATAACTTCCACTAGAACAAGGATCCCAAAGATAATACCATTTGCCATTTATTTTTTGCCACCCATTTACCATGATCCCTTTGTCATCTGCAAAAAAATAAGTTAAAGGTGAGTCATACACATTAGACTGCCTATTGGTGTTGATCCATCCTGTAATTGCTTTGGTTCCACTTATAAACTTATAAATTACATTCCCGCAATAAGGTGACGCTTCGGCTAAATCTACCCAGCCATTACCTACTCGCTGTATTGCCTCGACAGTATTATTATTACCAGCATTATCCACAACCGAGAGTGAACATCTAATAAGCGTGGTATTTTGAACATAGTGATAATCGCTATTACTTCCTTTAACGCTTTGTATGTGAATATCCGACTGACTATTACTGATTTTGTTAACTGTAGCTACATTTGTATCTTCGCTAGTACAAACTAAAGAACTGGTTTTAACTCCTGAATGTTCGTCATTGGTAGTTGAAAGAGCATAAGGATTTGTTCCTATTCCTGATGGACCATAAAGCATTTGATAATAGGTGTCGCTTCCATAAAAAGTAATCTCAGCGGCCGGTACTTGATTATCAAACTTAAAGGCACCGCTAACCTTTTGGGCCGATAAGTTTCCTGATACATCACTTATCCCTGACTTTATCCATAAATAATAGGTCCCTGTTAAACTCGATGATGCACTGGCGGGAATAGTCACTGTAGTACTTTTTGTTCCGGCTGTATTACTGCTGGTTACATAGCTTGTATAGCTTGGTGCTGTTGTACTACTAGTACTCCATGCATAGTAAACATTCTGACTAGCTTTTAAACCACTTCCATTATCAGCTAAGGTTACTGTGATAGCTTTACCTCCTGCTACATAAGTACTTTGACTACTTGGATTTAAACTTACTGTTGGTACCGTTTTATCAACCGCATTAGCATAGTATGTTGTATTAGCTGTTAAACTAACTGCTGTCCCCGCGGCCGTTCCCGTGGTTGCTCCATTAGTTGTATTCCATCCGACACTTGTATAGCCTGTACTTGCCGTGATAGTCGGTAAGGTTACACTACAACTAGTCGCACTATTTTGGATGGTACATGTTCCACTGGTACTTCCGATCGCACTTACATTACTTCCTTTACTATAAGTTACTGTTATCTTCTTACTTGTGATAGCATAATAGGTGGCATTACTACTTACAGCTTTAACTGTGTTTTGATTCCATGAAGAAGTTGTCGCACTTGATGATGTATTATATCCTATTACGGTTGGTGTATTACTTGAGGCGTTTATCGTCGGTGAGGTTATATTACATGTTGTTGCTTGGGTAGCATTATTATATACAGCAGCAATCGTACAACTTTGGGTAAGGGTGCTATTAGTATTAGCTGTTCCTCCATTTGGCGTTTGACTTGTCGCTCCATTTTTATTAAAGGTTATCGTGATGGTCTTGGCTTCTTTTTTATAGATTGCATATAAGGTTACATTACTACTTCCCATACTTAAAGTACTTAATGCGGTTGTTGCATCTTTATTTGTATTCCAGCCAATAAACGTCCAGCCTTCTTTAGTGGCTGTCACACTTAAATCGATACTTCCTCCACTCTCAACTAAATCACTGGTTTTACTTGCTGATGTTCCTCCATTGGTCTTATAATCATAAGTAACTGTCCTTTGCATTTTGATACTATGACTACTACTGACGGTGTTTGTCCCATCACTTACTTTGGCTATTAAAGTCCCATCATCTGTAAAGGTCACTACAGCTGTACTGGCTGTTACCGTAACTGCACTTCCATTATCTTTGATATAGGTACATGTATATGTACTTCCACAACCAGATGGGTAAGTTATCGTTACTTCTTTCGGACTTGTTCCGGTTTCACTAAAACTTGGCACATTTATAGAATTGGTCGTTACTGTACTGGTACTGGAAGTTGTTTGTTTACTTACCCCACTGGTTACTCTTACTCTGATACTGTAACTTGTATTATGGGTAAGTCCTGTGAAGGTATAAGTCTTACTTGTTCCATTACTTATCCAAGTTGTTCCTCCATCTTTACTAAACTCATATTTGCTTATTCCACTTTCAGCACTTGCCGTGGCTACAACAGTTATGGAATTGGTTGTTTTACTTGTCGCCACAGTTAAAGAAGGTACTTTATTATCAAACTTAAAGGCACTGCTCACTTTCTGGGCCGATAAGTTTCCGGATACATCACTTATCCCTGACTTGATCCATAAATAATAGGTCCCCGTTAAACTTGATGAGGCACTTGTCGGAATAGTCACTGTGGTACTTTTTGTGCCGGCTGCATTACTGCTGGTTACATAACTTGTATAACTTGGGGCTGTTGTATTACTAGTACTCCATGCATAGTAAACATTCTGACTGGCTTTTAAACCGCTTCCATTATCAGCTAAGGTGACCGTTATAGCTTTACCTCCACTTGCATAGCTACTTTGACTACTTGGACTTAAACTTACTGTTGGTACTGTCTTATCTTCCGCTTTAGCTGTATAGGTTCCACTATTACTTACGAGTGCTTTACTACCACTGTCTCCTACTTTAATATCTCCATTATACCAACCTAAGACACTATAACCACTTAAACCTTCTATACTTGGTAAAGTTATTTCACAGCTTGCTTCTTGATTATACATCTCACATGTATCTTTTTCTTTACTGATACTACTTATCCCATTCCCTTTTCCATAACTTATCTTGACTTCTTTTTTATAAATGGCATATAATATAATATTTTCACTTGGCATAGTAAGACTATCTATCCCACTTTTGGCATTCTTATCGGTATTCCACCCGATAAATTCATATCCTGCTTTGCTGGCTTCTCCTTTGACTTTATATTCTTCGTTTTCAATCACATATTCATT
>CALVJP010000031.1 GCA_944332215.1 uncultured Bacilli bacterium | reverse complement strand
CTCAATCGCCAAATCAAAACTGTAGAGAGACTAACTGATTAAGGATACTTCCTTTCTACATTTTTGATTTGGCTATAATAATTATAGCACACTTTTCCATTTATCAGTCATAAAGTTGAACACAACTTATTTATAAGGAAAGTGCCTCAAAAAAGACTGTGAAAATGGCCCCCATAAAAAGATTGACAAAAAAATATTTGTGAGAGAATAAGCTTTGTTTTCAAAAAGGAGAGGTATAATGCTAAGTGAAATAAAGATAGAAAAAATTAGAAGAATTTTAAAAGGAGAATTACAAAAAAATTCCTGAATTTGATGTGGAAAAAGCTTATGATGAAAATTATAGATACGAAAGAATTAAGTTAGATGCCAATATATTAGAGCAAGTCATTTTTGAAGAAGATGCCAGTAAACGCTTAATTTTTTCTGTAAGCGAATTAAGAAAATTAGATTTATCAGAAATAGATTTTGCTGGTGTTTATATAAGTGAGACTGATTTAAGTTATACAAATGCTAATATAAATCCGCAAACAGTTGCAGGTAAATGTTTAAAGTGCACAAATTTAGCCGGTTTAGATTTAAGGGGTAAAGATTTTACTGATGTTAATATAGACGAGGCTAATTTAAGTAATACCGGAGCTAAAATCGAGGAAGATGCCGTGGATGAATTTGTAGGTACCATTAAAAAATTAGTAAAAGCAAAAAATACCAGAGCCGTGTCAAGCAAAGCTCGTAATTTATTTATAAGCCATAATTAAGATCAGTAACACGTAAATACAATAATTTAAAAGGGTGTTTTCATTGAGAAAAGTCTTTTTTATTTACCTTTCGAAATGAGAAATTAATCAATTTGATAGCATTAGTTGTATACCTGATTTTAATATAATATTTCATAATCATATATTCTTGAGTGTAATTTTTAAGCGACCACCATATTCTTATTGAAAATTTCATTAAAACATGGTATGATGTTATCAGAAGATAAAGAGGGATAAAAATGGAAAAAGATACCAGTAATAAGATATTTGAAAATGTGATTATAATTTGTCTAATTAGTGTTTTTCTATGTTTACTTTTCCCTGTAATTCAAAAAATCATCAAAGATTCCCAAGTTAGTGGGGCTGAGACCAGTGCCAAAGAAATTGTGACCAATGTCGAAGTCTTTTATAGTAATATTAGCATTCTTCATGGAACCACTTTACCTTTTACCATTACTTATAACGAAGATGGTTATGTCGCCTATGAAGGAAATAAACCATTAAGTCTCAATGAAGAATTAACCAATAAAGGGGAAACGCCAACTCAGGGCACTGTCACCATTGGGGCGAATGGCTATGCCACCGTTAAAGATTTAAAAATCGGCAATTATATCTGTAATAAAACGGAAAAAGACGAAGTAAAATGTGAAAAAAGCTCATAAGAGTTTTTTTTATAAGGAAAGTGCCTTAAAAACCAAAAACACAAATTAAACACAAAAATTTTGCCAATATTTACAAAATATTTTGGGTGTGCTATAGTAAACATAACCAAAACGATAAATGAAAAAAATGATGTTTAGACTTTATCTAAACCAGGAGAAAAGGTGACTAACAATGAAACAAGAAAACATTCGTAATTTTTCCATTATTGCGCATATTGACCATGGAAAGAGCACCATTGCTGATAGAATATTAGAATTAACAGGCGCGATTAGTGAAAGAGAAAAACAAGATCAACTACTCGATAGTATGGACATTGAAAGAGAACGGGGAATTACGATTAAATTAAATGCCGTGCAACTAAAATATAACTATCATCAGCAAGATTATATTTTGCATTTGATTGACACCCCGGGCCATGTTGATTTTTCCTATGAAGTATCTCGTAGTTTAGCCGCCTGCGAAGGGGCTGTTTTAGTCGTTGATGCAGCTCAAGGTATAGAAGCTCAAACCTTGGCTAATGTTTACTTAGCTTTAGAAAACGACCTTACAATTATACCCGTGATTAATAAAATCGATTTACCCAACGCCGATGTGCCCAAAGTAAAAAAAGAGTTGATCGATACCCTAGGCTTTAAGGAAAATGAAATTATTTTAACCAGTGCCAAAACCGGAGTGGGGATTCAAGAATTAATTGAAACTATCATCGATAAAGTGCCAGCCCCAACCGGCAAGCTTGAAGATAAATTAAGAGCCTTAGTTTTTGATAGCTATTTTGACCCGTATAAAGGGGTCGTCGCTTTAGTCCGCATTGTTGATGGATCTGTTTTTGTCAAAGATAAAATTAAAATGATGGCCACCGGAGCTACCCATGAAGTTACCGAATTAGGGGTAAATAATCCCAAAGCTCAAACCAAAGATAAGTTAGTGGCTGGTGAGGTAGGCTATATCTGTGGTAGCATTAAAAGCATTAGAGACATTAAAGTAGGGGACACAATCACTTTAGAAAACAATCCCGCTACAGCGGTTCTTCCTGGCTATAAAGCTATGAAGCCGATGGTTTTCTGTGGTCTTTATCCCATTGAAGCCAATAAATATCCAGAACTTCGAGATGCTTTAGAAAAACTTAAATTAAATGATGCGGCTTTAGAATTTGAACCCGAAACGTCAAAAGCTTTAGGCTTCGGTTTTAGATGTGGCTTTTTAGGCTTACTGCATATGGAAATAACTTTAGAACGCATTCAAAGAGAATTTAATTTAGAACTTATCGCGACAAGTCCTTCAGTTATTTATGAAGTCACCTTAACCGACAAAAGCGTTGTTCCGGTAGATAGCCCCGCTAAAATGCCTGACCGAGCTAAAATTGCCAAAGTTGCCGAGCCTTATATTAAAACAAATATTCTAGCCCCAAGCGTTTATATTGGTCCCATTATGGAATTATGCCAAAACAAACGCGGAAACTATATCAGCATAGAATATTTGGATCAAACAAGAGTCAATATTCACTACGAAATTCCTCTATCGGAAATTGTTTATGACTTCTTCGATAAACTAAAAGGTGTTACTCGTGGCTATGCCTCATTTGATTACGATTTAATCGGTTATAAAGAAAGTAACTTAGTTAAAATGGATATTTTGCTTAATGGAGAAGTCGTAGATGCCTTAAGTATCATTGTTCATAAAGATTTTGCTTATAAACGAGGTAAAGCCATTGTCGAAGCTTTAAAAAAACAAATTCCAAGGCAAATGTTTGAAGTCCCTATTCAAGCCACCATTGGTAGTAAGGCCATTGCCAGAGCCGATATTAAAGCTATGCGGAAAAATGTTTTAGCCAAATGCTATGGAGGCGATGTTTCGCGCAAACGCAAACTTTTAGAAAAACAAAAAGAAGGTAAAAAGAAAATGAAAATGGTTGGTAACGTTGAAGTACCGCAAGAAGCTTTCTTAGCTGTTTTAAGCATGGACGAAGAAAATTAAGAAAAGAGGTGGAAAGATGTCCTTAATATTTAGAAAATACAAGCTCCCTAATAGCCGTAAATCATATAGACTTGTCGTGTTAGAGCCTAATGTTTATGAAATTTTAACTCCTGGTTTTGATTATGGCCAGTTTTCAGAGGCCATCCTGCATGATCTGGCGATATACCGCCAAACAAACGTTTCTCAAGGCCTCCTAAAAGGTTTAGACGATGCCGATTTATCAGCATTATATGATCATCCTCCTTTTGAGCCCGGTAAAGAAGAATTAGCCTTAGCCAAAATCAGGCAATTTGATGAATATTATCAAGACGCCATAGCCGCTTTACAACATAAATATGAGTATAATCTTGCCCATCATAACCCCAAATTAGCTGAATTAAGCGAGCAAATCACCACGGCCATGAAAGTTTTAGCCATTGATCTTTTAAGACAAACAGTTAAAGCTAAACGGGCTTACGCTCTGCCTTTAGGTCCAGACATAGATGATGAAATAGTTAAGCTAATTGAAAGCAATTATGTCGATTTATTATCCATTATTTTAAAATACGACAAAAAGCCCGAAGATTTAACGTGTAAGATTGATAAACGCGATTTTAGTCGTTATACATCCACGGAGCGTGAAAGAAATTTCGTTTTTCAGCCGATTGAAGAAATTGCTTTAAATTATCATCAGCTTTTTCAAGCGGCCCCTGATATTACACCAGAATTAAATGAACAAGTAGAAAATACTTCACAAAACGGAAAAGTTAAATGAAAGCAGTTTATATTCACATTCCTTTTTGCTCATCTATTTGTACTTATTGTGATTTCAGTAAAATGTATGCGATGGCAACATGGATCGATGACTATTTAGATGCTTTAGATACCGAAATCAAACAAAATTATCGTCAAGAGACCATTAAAACCCTTTATTTTGGAGGCGGCACCCCAAGTCTACTTAGCATTGATCAATTACAAAAACTATTTAAGATAACGGGGCAGTTAAAATTAGCTAAAAATTGTGAAATTACCTTTGAATGTAACCCCGAGGATCTAACTTTAGCTAAATTAGAATTTTTAAAAGACAAGGTAAATCGTTTAAGTATTGGCATTCAATCATTCCAGGCCCACCTTAATAAAATTTTAGGGCGACAAGTCCCGGAAATTAGCCGAATCAAACTAGCCAAGCAGTATTTTAAAAATATTAATATTGATCTCATTTATAATTTAAATGAACAAACCTTCACAGATTTAAAAAATGATATAGCAACTTTCTTAAGTTTAGATATACCTCATATATCGACATATAGTCTGATAGTTGAGCCCCATACTAAATTATTTATTCAAGGATACCATCAAAATAATGATGATATTCAAAGCGAAGAATATTTAAATGAAATCTTAAAACATCATGGTTATAATCATTATGAAATTAGTAATTATGCCAAACCTGGCTATGAGTCAAAACATAATTTAACCTATTGGAATAACGACAACTATTACGGTTTTGGCTTAGCATCTTCAGGTTATATTGATAATCAAAGATATGAAAATACTCGGAATTTTAAAGCATATATTAATGGTAAATTTCAAGCTGAAAAACATAAGTTATCCCTAACTGAAACCTTGCAAAATGAATTTATTTTAGGGTTAAGAAAAATAAAAGGTGTAAACCGGCAACGTTTTAAACAAAAATATGGATTTTACCCAGAAACTTTAAAAGTTGTGCAAAAGCTTTTAAACCAAAAATATTTAAAACAAGATGCCCATAATCTTTATATAGCGCCCCAATATTTATATCTTTCCAATGAAATATTATTAAATTTCATGGATACAGATTTACTCAAACATTAGTTTGTGATATACTGGTTAATAAGGTGGTATGTATTATGAAAAAAGATGTTTTTTTAACAGAATTAAACTATATTAAAAATCCCGAATATCGTCAAAATGCCGAAATTTTAATCGAATTATTACCAGATTATTTTTTTGAAGTCCCTGCCAGTTCAACCGGCAAATATCATCCCGCTTTTGCCCAAGGCTCAGGTGGCCTGGTTAGACATACTAAAGTGGCTGTTCGCCTTGCTTATGAATTACTAGAAAGTATGATTGGGGATATTTTTAAACCCGAAGAAAAAGACTTAATGATTTTAGCTTTAATTTTACATGACGGCCTCAAACACGGTTTGCCAAAAGAAATTTATGTGCGCTTTGATCATCCCCTGTTAATCGCTAATTTTATTAAAGATAATCAAAATAAAACCAGTTTCACCGCTTCAGAAATTGATTTTTTGCAAAATGTTGTTTCTAGTCACATGGGACCTTTTACAACTAATAAATATAGTCAAGTAGTTTTGCCCAAACCCAGCAATAAATATCAAAAATTTGTCCATATGTGTGATCTTTTAGCCAGTAAAAAATTTTTAGACGTTAAATTTGAAAACAACGAAATTATAGATTAGGAGGATTATGTATGCAATTAGTACCAGTAAAACCCAAAGCTCTTTTAATCGCTTCCAGTATGCCAGAAAATGGCCAAAATATTGAAAGCATTGTAGCTGCAGCGGCTAAACTATGTTATTCAAAAAGTGATGCTCTATCATTAATGGAGGGCCTCTCAGATGAAAAAACAGCCCAATTTTTAGATCATCTGCGTTCATGGGGCCACGAAAGTCCTTTTGAACATATTTCTTTTACTTTTGCGGTTGAAGGTATTAGTAGGGCGTGTTCCCATCAATTAGTCAGACATCGCCTTGCTAGTTATTCACAGCAATCCCAAAGATATGTTGATTTAAGTAATACAAAAGTTGGCTTTGTAATCCCTCCAGAAATTGAACAAGACGAAAACTTATTAAAAAATTATCTTAATAATGTCCAAGAAGAATTTTTAAGTTACAGTGATGCAGTCAACCAGTTAGTCCAAAAATACATCGATGCTACACCACTTGACGTGAATGTAACTGATTCGATGATAAAAAGCTTTGAAAAAAAAGCTTTAGAAGATGCCCGTTATTTACTACCAAATGCTTGTGAAACGAAATTAGTAGTGACCATGAATGCCCGCAGTCTTTTAAACTTTTTTAGTGAAAGGTGCTGTGAGCGTGCTCAATGGGAAATTAGAGATCTTGCTTACCAAATGTTAGAACAAGTGAGTCTCAAAGCTCCGCATATTTTCAAAAACGCGGGAGCTCCATGTGTTCGTGGCAAATGCCCTGAGGGTAGTAAAAGCTGCGGTCATCCTAAAATTAAAAAAATAGGAGTTAGAAAATGAAAGGAAAACTAATTGTTATCGAGGGGACTGATTGTTCTGGCAAAGAAACCCAAACGAAATTATTAATTCAAAGATTAAGAGCTGACGGGTTTAAAGTTGAAAACTTTAGTTTTCCGAATTATAATTCACCTACAGGAAAAATCATTGGTGGACCTTATTTAGGCAAACCTGCTTTAAGCCCAAGTTACTTTGATGAAGGAGCGACTCACGTTGATCCAAAAGTAGCTTCACTTTACTATGCAGCTGACCGCAAGTATAATATCGATAAAATTACTTTTCTTTTAGATAATGGAGCTCACATTATTTTAGATCGATACATCTATTCTAATATGGCCCACCAAGGTGGAAAGCTTACCGATCCTAGTGTGCGCGTGAATATGTATAATTGGTTAGAACAATTAGAATTTCAGCTTTTAAATCTTCCCAAACCCGATATAGCCCTTTTTTTGCATATGCCCACCAAGCAAGCTCAAACTTTAAAAGTAAACCGTTTAGAAGTCGCTGATGCTCACGAAAAAGATATGGATCATTTACTTCATGCCGAAAAAGCTTATATTGAATTAGCAAAACGCTATAACATGTATACGGTAGAATGTTGTAATGACAAGGGCATTAGAACAATTGAAGATATTAACGATGAGATTTATACATATGTTTATCATAAATTGAAAACTAATTAATTACTTTTTTAGTAATTTTTTTTCAAAATTCTTCTTTTTCCGCCCAAATACTCTATAATATATATGGAGGTGGAACATGAAAATAATTGCTCACCGTGGAAATGATGGCATCCACAAAGAAAATACCATGGAGGCTATTTTAAATAGCTTAGCTTTAACTTATATTGATGGTGTCGAATTTGATATTCGCTTAACGAAAGATTTTCATTTTGTCATTAGCCATGATCCTTTTTACGAAAACTATTTTATCAGAAGAACAAAAGTAAAAACACTGCAAAAAAAAGGCCTTAATACATTAGAAGAAGTTTTAGAAAAAATCGATAATCAAAAAATCATTTTAATCGAAATCAAAGAAGAAACCAAAAAATATAAAATTTTATGTGCCAAGTTATCTCGCTTATTAAAAAAATATCCTTTAAATTTTTACATTTTTAGTTTTAATTATGATCTTATGCATTATTTACAAAAAAAGTATCCTGACATCAAAACAGGATTACTAATTGGCCTTAAAATGAATGTAGATAAAATAAATAATAGCTTTGATTTTAATGCTCTTAATTATCGTCATTTGAAAAAGGCCACTAATAAAGAAACTTTTATTTGGACTGTTGATAAAAAAGATATTTTTGAGCAAATCAATCCCAAGCAAAACATTATTACCGACAAACCGGAGTATATATATCAGTTAGAAACTAAAGTGGCGGCTCGGCAATCTTAACTTTTTCGGTTAAAATGATGGCCTCCTTATCATAAGAACGAATGATGGCCATAATTTGGGCTGCTTTTTTTCGGGGACCAGCAATCATCAATAATTCGTGATTTTCTTTACCTGATTTAAGACGATTAACTCTGCATTTTTTTGACCGTAATTCATGCATCAAAGCTTTAGTCACTTTGGTATCAACTTCCACCATTAAAACATTGCTACCTAAAGCAATTTTTTCTTCAATATAACTACCAATATATGAGCCGAATAAGGATCCTAAAGCAAAAAATAAAATTTTAAGAGGGTCCTCTTGAATATTAGTAATCACGGTCCCAGTTACAATGACCCAAATTAGGGCAATAATAAATTGTAAAATGGCCCCTAAAACTTTTTTGCCATTTGAAACGACAATGATTCTTAAAGTAGCTAAAGCATCTTCAATAATTTTACAAACAAAAATTCCTGCATAGATAAGTATATTCATAGTGTTCACCTAATAATATTTTGGCAATTACAAAGAAAAATATTACATGATTATTTTAACTGAAAATATTTTATATAATGGAAGCAAACTAGTGAATAATATAACAGCTAGGTTTAACACACATAAAGAGTGTTTTTTATTTTAAAAAAATTGTCAATTTAGCATTCTACTATTGACAGTGCCAGCATATAATGCTATAATGAAATAGCATTCAGAAACCAAGAGTGCCAAAAGAGGTGAAGATAATGTTAACAGCCAGGCAAAATGAACTACTTAAACTAATTGTGGAAGATTATATTAAAACAGCTAGACCAGTTAGCTCAAAAGCAATCTGTGAAATTATGAATTGTTCAAGTGCCACCATTAGAAATGAAATGGCTGCTTTAGAAGATTATGGTTTATTAGAAAAAACTCATACTTCATCGGGAAGAATTCCTAGTGATTATGGTTATCGTTATTATGTTGATAATATTATGAAACCAAAAGAATTAACTGGTGAAGATATGCTCAAATTGCAAACCATTTTCAAAAACAATTCGTTGGTTTTAAGTGATGCTATTATCAAAAGTATGGAAATAGTTTCCGAACTTACCAATTATACGGCGATTGTCCTAGGAACTTCTTCTGCCGATAACAAAGTGGCCAAAATTGAAGCTATTCCCACTAGTGAAAATCATATGACGGCGATTATCATTACCGATAAAGGTCATGTTGAAAACCGCAATGTAGTGCTAGAAAAACATGTTTCACGTGATGAAGTTAAACAGACAGTTGACATTATTAATAAACTTATTGTTGGCATCCCCCTTTCTGAAGTCAGTAAAGCCTTAGAATTTGAAGTAAAACCGGTAATTGATAAATACGTAAAACAACATGAGGCCTTATATAATGCTTTCTATAATGCCTTTAGTGATTTTGCCCCTAGAGCTGACGTGAAAATGCATGGGACGACAAAACTATTAAATGAGCCAGAATTTAATGATGTTACGAAAATGCGGGAACTCTTAAATAAGTTTGAAGATAAAGAACTCATCAAACATATTAAGGCTAATGAAGAGGGCATCAACATCTATATTGGTAGTGAAAGCGAAATTGATAATGATATTTCAGTAATTAAAACATACTATACTAAAGATGGTGTAGAAGGGACTATTGCTTTAATTGGGCCTAAACGCATGGAATATGATCGGGCAAGGGCTTTATTAAATTATATTAAAGAAAACATTGGAAAGATGGATAGGTGATAAAATGGACGAAGAATTAAAATCGGAAAATAATCCGCCAGAGGAAACTAAAAAAGAACGTAAAGTAGAAAAAAAAGCAAATAAAAAACAAAAATCCAAAGCATGCAAATGTGAAGAAAACAGCCAAAAAATCAAAGATTTAGAAGAAGCTTTACTGAGAAAAGAGGCGGATTTAATTAATTACCGCAAGCGCAAAGATGAAGAAGTCATGAAAATGCTGAAATATGCAAATGAAGATATAGCCAAAGACTTGCTACCAATCGTAGATAATTTTGAGCGTGCTATCAGCCTGGATGATGATAATTTAGATGACGAATTATCCAAGTTTTTAGAAGGCTTTAAAATGATTTATTGCCATTTAACCGAACTTTTAAACAAATTTGAAGTGAAAGCCATAGATGGCATTAATAAACCATTTGATCCTAATTACCACCAAGCCGTCCTTACAGAAAAAATTGATGGTAAAGATGCTGGCATGGTAATAGAAGTATTACAAAAAGGTTATCTTTTAAAAGATAAAGTTATTAGACCAGCCATGGTCAAAGTTAGTGAATAAAGAAAGGAATGATTATATATGAGTAAAATAATAGGTATTGATTTAGGAACAACTAATAGTTGTGTTTGTATTTATGAAGGGGGCGAAGCCAAAGTTATCGCCAATGCCGAGGGCTCTAGGACTACGCCTTCAGTTGTCGCGTTCAAAAACGGAGAAATTATTGTCGGCACAGCCGCTAAAAACCAAATGATTACTAATCCAGATACCATATCTTCGATTAAAAGATTAATGGGGACTAAAGAAAAAGTTAAAGCGGGTGGTAAAGAATATACCCCAGAAGAAATAAGCGCTATGATCTTAAGTGATTTAAAGAAAACCGCTGAAAGTTATTTAGGTGAAACTGTAAATAGAGCAGTTATCACCGTTCCTGCTTACTTTAATGATGCTGAAAGACAGGCTACCAAAAATGCTGGTAAAATCGCAGGCTTAGAAGTAGAAAGAATTATCAATGAACCAACTGCTGCGGCTTTAGCTTATGGCCTTGATAAGCAAGACAAAACTGAACAAATTTTAGTTTATGACTTAGGGGGAGGAACTTTCGATGTTTCTATCCTTGAAATTGGCGATGGTGTCTTTGAAGTTAAAGCAACCAGTGGTAATAACCGCCTAGGTGGTGACGATTTTGACCAAAGAATTATTGATTATTTAGCCGCTGAATTTAAAAAACAAAATGCCATTGATTTAACTAAAGATAAAATGGCTATGCAAAGATTAAAAGATGCTGCAGAAAAAGCTAAAAAAGACTTAAGTGGAGTTACAACGACGAACATTTCTTTACCATTCTTATCACAAGGAGCTGATGGCCCACTTCACTTAGAATTATCTTTAACTAGAGCGAAATTCGAAGAATTAACCCATGATTTATTAGATTCAACTTTAGAGCCAATTCGAAAAGCTTTAAAAGATGCTAATTTAACTAAAGAAGATATTGATAAAGTCCTTTTAGTTGGTGGCTCAACTAGAATGCCAAAAGTTTCAGAATTAATTAAACAAGAATTAGGCAAAGAGGCTAGTAAAAATGTTAATCCGGATGAAGTTGTTGCCATGGGAGCGGCAATTCAAGGTGGTGTTCTTACTGGTGATGTTAATGATATTGTCTTATTAGATGTTACGCCATTGTCATTAGGTATTGAAACTTTAGGTGGAGTTTGTACCGTCTTAATTCCAAGAAATACAACAATTCCAACTAGTAAGTCACAAGTATTCTCAACCGCCGCTGATAATCAGCCAGCCGTGGATATCCATGTCCTTCAAGGTGAAAGACCAATGGCCGCTGATAATAAGACTTTAGGTAATTTCCAATTAACCGGTATCCCTTCAGCACCAAGAGGCATTCCACAAATTGAAGTTACATTTGATATTGATGCTAACGGTATCGTCAATGTAACAGCTAAAGACAAAGGTACTGGTAAAGCTCAATCAATTACCATTACTTCAGGTGGGGCTTTATCTGAAGAAGAAATCGAAAAAATGGTTAAAGAAGCTGAAGAAAATAAAGCAGCTGATGAAAAACGTAAAGAAGAAGCTGATACTAGAAATGAAGCTGAACAAACTATCTTTGCCACTGAAAAATCAATCAAAGAATTAGGTGACAAAGTTGATAAAAAAGATAAAGAAAAAGCCGAAAAAGAAATTAAAGCATTAAGAGAAGCTTTAGAAAAAGATGATGTTGACGACATTAAAAAGAAAACGGAAGCTTTAAATGAATCAGCTATGGCCCTAGGCGCAAAAGTTTATGAACAAATGGCCAAAGAAGCTGAGGCTAATAAAGAAGCTGACTCCTCAACTGAGGAGAAAAAAGATGACAATGTCAAAGATGCTGAATATGAAGAAAAATAAGGTTCTAGCCAGCTAGAACCTTTACCCATATAAAGGAGCGAATATGAAAGAAAAAACCAGAAATGAAGTAGCAGAGCAGGATAAGTGGGATTTAAGTACTGTCTACCCAAGTGATGAAGCTTTAAATAAAGATTTTGAAATGATTAAAAAGCAAATACCTGAATTTGCTAAATTAGAAAATACCTTTTTGCATTCTGCGGAAAAGCTTTATCAAACTTTAAAATTTTATTATGATATTAATATTATTTTAGAAAAAATGTGGACATTTACTAGTCACCGTTATGACACGGATTTAACTAATAGTTCAAACCAGGCGTGGCAAGAGAAAATTAATAATTTATTTAATGAATTTAGTACAGTAAGTAGTTTTATGACTCCTAAGTTACTGGAATTTGGTTATGCCAAAGTAAAAGCTTTTTATCAAGAAAAACCGCAATTAAAAACGGATTATGGGTTTATTTTGGAACAAATATTTAGACAAGAAGCTCATACTTTATCTTTAAAAGAAGAAAAATTAATTTCTTCATTAAGCAAAGCTATGTCTAATACTAGTCAGATAGCAACCATGCTGACGGATTCGGATATTGATTATGGCACAATTATTGACGAAGAAGGTAAAAAAGTCAAGCTAACTAATACTAACTATACTATGTATATTTTATCTAAAGACCGTAATGTTCGTAAAAACGCTTTTAAAACTTTTTATAAGGCCTATAAACAATTTAATAATACTTTAGCCTTATCTTTGGCTGCTTTTGTTGATAAATGCAACGCTTATAGCAAAGTGAGAAAATTTGCTAGTCCTTTGGAAGCCGCTTTGTTTGAAGATAATGTTAGTCCAGAAGTTTACAATAACTTGATTGATACAGTTAGTCAAAATTTAGAGCCACTTTATAAATATTACAAAATTAAACAAAATATTTTAAAGCTTGATGAATTTCATTTATATGATGTTTATGTTGAAGTGGCTAACGAAAATAGTACCAAATATACTTTTGAAAGAGGTAAAACTTTAGTTATGGAAGCTTTACAAGTTTTAGGCCCAGATTATCTAAAGATCCTTCAAAAGGCATTTGCTGAAAGATGGATTGATATTTATCCAAACAAAGGTAAACGAGACGGAGCTTACTCTGGTGGTTCTTATTTAACGAATCCTTTTGTCCTTTTAAACTTTAATGAAACTTATCATGATGTTTCAACCATTGCCCATGAATTAGGCCACTCCTTACATACGTATTATTCAAACCAAAATAATCCATATCAGTATAGTGACTATAAAATATTTGTAGCTGAAGTGGCTTCGCAAGTTAATGAATTATTGTTTAGTCATTATATGTTAAATAAAGTTAATACTAAACAAGAAAAATTAGATATTTTAAATCAAATTCTTGATTTATTCAAAGGCTCTATTTATAGGCAAACCATGTTTGCGGAATTTGAAAAAATTATTTCTACCAAATGTCAAAATGGTGAAATACTCACGGCTGATGTTTTAAATGATACTTATTATGACTTAGTTAAAAAGTATTTTGGCCCAGATGTTATTATTGATGATGAAATAAAATATGAATGGGAACGTATCCCCCATTTCTATTATAATTTCTATGTATATAAATACTCTACTGGCTTAGCTGCTGCTTGTCATATTGTTAAACGTATCTTGGCTAATGAAAAAGGTGCTTTGGAAAGTTATTTAAGTTTCCTTAAATCTGGGGGTAGAGATTATCCATTAAATGAATTAAAAATAGCGGGAGTCGATTTAACCAAACCTGAAGTTATTCAAAGTGCCATGGATATGTTTAAAGAATATCTCAAAGAATTTGAAAATTTATTAGATAGTTAGGTGATGAAAGTGAATAAAAAAGATTATTATGAAATACTTGGGGTTGAAAAAACAGCTAGTCAAGCCGAAATTAAATCAGCTTTTCGCAAACTAGCTAAAAAATATCACCCTGATGTTTCTAAAGAGCCCGATGCGGAGGCAAAGTTTAAAGAAGCTCAAGAAGCCTATGCTGTTTTATCTGATGAAAATAAACGTAAACAATATGATCAATTCGGTCATGCAGCTTTTGACAATAATGGTGCTGGCGGATACGATTATTCTAACTTTGATTTCTCGGATATTTTTAGTGAAATTTTTGGTCAAGGTTTTGGGGGCTTTGGCTTTAGTGATTTTGGCGGTTTTGGAACTCGCCAAAGAGGAGGATCAAAAGGCGCGGATAGAGTTATTCGCTTAGATTTAACTTTTGAAGAAGCCGTTTTTGGAACCAAAAAGACCATTACTTTATCTTTAAATGATACTTGCCCAGACTGTGATGGCCATGGTGGCTTTGACATTAAAACATGTGATAAGTGCCACGGTTCAGGAACGGTGACGGCTCAGCAACAAACTATTTTTGGAGCTTTTATGACCAAGACTACTTGTGATAAATGTGGTGGTAGTGGCCAAACCTATGCTAGAGAATGTTCCAAGTGTCATGGAAACGGGCGTGTTAAAGTTACTAAAGATATTGAGGTAAAAATCCCATCTGGAGTTGATACTGGCAATCAACTACGTATTGCTGGCAAAGGTGAAGCAGGGGCAAATGGTGGTCCTAATGGGGATATTTATTTAGAATTTTTTGTTAAACCGCATCCAATTTTTAAAAGGGAAGGTAATGATGTGTATTTAGAATTACCAATTACGATGTCTGAAGCTGCACTTGGAGTTAAAAAGAAAGTACCTACTTTATATGGTGATATTACTTTAACTATTCCAGCAGGTAGTGAGAGTAATGATAAACATCGTTTACGTGGTAAAGGTATTGAAAACATTGATTCTTTTGGTAAAGGTGATATGTATATCGTTTTAAAAGTGAAAACCCCACAAAAGTTATCACGTGATCAAAAAAAATTATTTGAACAATTAGCTAAAACTGGTCTTGATAATGATAAAGAGTTTCAAAAAATAAATGAGTATTTAAAATAAAACTTGTTATTAATAAAATTGACAAATGGCTAAAACGTTGTATAATAATGAATTAATTAGGAGTGGGTATAGTGTTAAGTGAAAAAAGTAAAGGCGAATTGAGGCTATCTTTACAAGAAAGATTACAAAAAATTCCCGAATATGATGTGGAAAGGGCCTATGATGAAAGTTATAGATACGAAAGAGTAAAATTAAGGGCAGACATATTAGAACAAGTAATTTTTGAAGAATACCGAGGGGTTAAAGAGTTAATTTTTTCCGTAAACGAATTAAGAAAACTAGATCTATCAAAAGTAGAGTTTGCTGGGGTTAGTATAATGGATGCTAATTTAAGCTATACAAATGCCAACATAGATCCGCAAAGCGTTTTCGGTCAAAATTTATCTTATGCCAATTTAGCTGGTGTAGATTTAAGCGATAAGAATTTTGATGGTGTTGATATAAGAGGCGCTGATTTAAGTAATACAGGAGCTAATATAGATCCACAAACAGTTGATGGTCAAAGTTTATATAGAACAAATTTGTCCGGTTTAGATTTAAGTGGTAAAGACTTTACTAATGTTGATATAAGAGTGGCTAATTTAAGTAATACCGGAGCCAATATAGATCCCCAAACACTGCGTTACCAAGAATTATACGGCACCAATTTAGCCGGTTTAGATTTAAAAGGCCGGGATTTTATTGGGGTTGATATACGCTTTGCCGATTTAAGCAATACAGAAGCTGATATAGATCCTCAAAAAATTTGGGTTAAAAGTTTAGAAGGCACAAATTTAACTGGTTTAGATTTAAAAGGTAAAGATTTTACAAATGTTTATATAAGGAGTGCTAATTTAAGTAATACAGGAGCTAATATAAATCCGCAAACAGTGCATGCAAAAAGTTTATATGGAACAAATTTAACTGGCCTAGATTTAAAAGGTAAAGATTTTACTGAAGTTGATACAAGAAATACTATTATTTATGGCGAAGAAAATGTTGTAGCAACAACTATAGGCACCGTCAAAAAATTAGTAAAAGTAAGGAATACTAAGACCAAACATCATGAAGATAACTGACTTTGAATTTTGATAAAATATAGAATACTATATTAACAAGCATATATACGTGTTTATTTTTAACTATTATAAACGCATATTTGTTAAATATAGTTATTCATACTTGCTCAAAAAACATATATATATTATAATGGTATATATAAGAAAGGGTGAAAAAATGGATGAAATTTTATTAGAAACCGAAACAAAAATGCAAGAAGCAATTAAAACAATGGAAAGAAGATTTACTAATGTCCGAGCTGGCCGTGCTAATCCGGCTATTTTAGACAGTGTGATGGTTGTATATTATGGGACTGAAACCCCATTAAAACAACTAGCCACTATTTCTGTTCCAGAAGCCCGTCAATTAGTGATAAAGCCATTTGATAAGTCTAGTCTTGGTGCTATTGAAAAAGGGATCTTTGAAGCCAATATCGGCCTTACCCCAAATAATAACGGAGAAAGTATTATTTTAAATATTCCGGCCTTAACAGAAGAAACCCGAAGAGAATATGTTAAACAAGTTAAAGGTATTGCCGAAGATTGTAAAATAGGACTTCGAAATATTAGACAAGATGCCAATAACGACATCAAGCGCTTAGAACAAGCGACCGACGATGATAAAAAAGGCTTAAGTGAAGATGTTCAAGACTTAATTAACGAATATAATAAAAAAGTAGATGAACTGCTTCAAGCCAAGGAAAATGAATTAATGCAGGTGTAAGAAAGTGTTAAAAATGTTAAAAAGAAAAACGGCTGAAGAATTAAATACACAAAAAATTAACGAAGTAGCAGAACGTGCTTCAAAAGTTTTGAAAATTACTTACTTCTTATTAGTCGCTTTAGGGATTTACCTTATTCTGCTACTCTTTAAAGAAACCAATATTTTAAACTTTATCTGGACTATTATTAAAATCGTTGCTCCATTATTTATTGGTATTATCATTGCTTGGCTTTTCGATCCTTTTGTCAAATGGCTGCAAACTAAAAAAATTAAAAGAGCTTTTGGAGCTGTTATTACCTATTTAATTTTATTTATTATTGTTTTTGTTGTTTTAGCGGCCTTAATTCCTTTATTAGCTGATCAAATTAGCGAATTTGCCAAAATCGCTCCAGGTGTCTTTGAAGCCATCAAGGGATGGTGCTTAAATCTTTTTGATTATGTTGGTCAAATTCAAAATATTGATGCCGAAGCTTTAAAAGATGAATTCTTCCAGAAATTCAACGAAATTGCCGGTGGCATTACCAAAGAATTGCCATCACAATTATTTAATATCATTTCCGGCTTTTTCTCTGGCATGGGCACGTTAGGTTTAGGATTTATTATTGGCTTTTTCCTACTTGTCAGCTTTGATTCCAGTGCTTCACTTATCAACTTTATTCCAAGAAAACTACGGGATAGTAGTATGAATCTTATCAATGACGTTAATAATTCTCTTAGAAAATACGTTCAAGGAGCCCTTATAGACTGTTCGGTAATTTTCATTTTAACTTCTATTGGTTTATGGCTAGTCGGCCTTAAAGCCCCAGCCTTATTTGGCTTCTTCTGTGGCCTTACCAATATCATCCCTTACTTAGGCCCTTATATTGGTGGTGCTCCAGCTGTAATTGTTGGTTTTACTCAAAGCCCAACAATTGGGATCTTAGTCATTGTGGTTATTGCCGTTATCCAATTTTTAGAAGGCAACTTTTTACAACCATATATTATGTCTAAAACCACTAAATTACACCCAGTAACTATTATGTTAGGTTTATTAGTTTTCGGTTATTTCTTCGGCATGATCGGTATGCTTATTTCAACTCCAGTTATTGCCGTTTTCAAAACAATTTTCCAATTTTTTGACCGAAAATATGGTATTATTGATCGAGAAGAGGAACTGATTTTAGAGGAGGCCTCCACCTCGATTGAAGTAAAAAAAATCAAATCAGAAAAAAACGATAAAAAAGAAAAGTAAGTTAAACAAAGTTTTATAGAGAACTAGGCGTGGTGGAAACTAGTAAATAAATTTAACTGAAAGCTCCTTTTGAGTGAAGTGCAAACACTTCCGGTTAGTAGCCGTTATCACAATTAAGATTAATTAGGATGGTACCACGGCTTTTCGTTCCTAGAAAATGTCCGTGGTCTTTTTATAAGGAAAGTGCATTAAAAAAAGTCTTTACAAAAACATTTGGTTGTTCTAAGATGTTTATAGAACTGGTCTCATGAAAATATTAAAAGATTATGTATTTAGATTATATCCTAATAAAAACCAAGAAGTGGATTATCAAAATGAAGAGATAAAAGATTTAAAAGTAAAAGTGTTCATCATCAAGAAAGAAATTTAAATATTTAATGTTTGAAGGATTAAAGAAACACATACGAATAATAAAAAAATATAAGAAAGCATAAATTTTGCAAAAGTAAAAAATTATTATGATAGCGACTATCCGATGTTGGTCTATGGAGGAATTTACATTCCTAAGAAGTAGAAAAAGTTTACCCTATGGTAAGCTAGGCAAAATTTATTTTGTCTTAAGGGAGGTATTATGAAAGATACAAAAATATTTTTATTAGCCGGTAAAGCCCGTAGTGGGAAAGATCAAACTGCCAATTTTATCAAAAACATATACGAAGAAAAAGGCAAAATGGTCGTTATGCTTGGCTTTGGTGATTATATTAAATGGTATGCTCAGAAAATTACCAATTGGAATGGTGAAGATCAAACAAAACCACGCGAATTATTACAAATTTTGGGAACCGATATTGTCCGTAATCAAATTAATAAAGACTTTTTCATTAACCGTATTTGTGAAGATATTCGGGTTTATAAATATTTTTTTGATATAATAATTATTACCGGAGCTCGCTTTCCAAATGAATTAGACATTCCCAAAAAACTATTTAAAAACGTCACCATTATCAAAATGGATAGGCCAGACTTTGAAAACGAATTAACCCCTAAACAGCGCGAGCATATTACCGAAAACGCTTTAGACCATTATAGCAATTATGATTATCTACTTGAAAATAATGGTGATTTAGAAGAACTTAAAAATAAAGTGCAACAATTAGTAGAAGAGGTGGAACATGAACATTAAAGATACATATATTAAATTTTTTGAAGCAAAAGGACATAAATACATCCCTAGTGCAGGCGTTATTCCAGAAAATGATCCCACTAGTCTTTTTACCACAGCGGGCATGCAGCCTTTAGTCCCATATTTATTAGGGCAAAAACATCCTGAAGGATCCAGATTAGTTGACGTCCAAAAATGTTTTCGGACCAATGACCTAGATGAAGTTGGGGATACCACCCATCATACTTTCTTTGAAATGCTGGGTAACTGGTCTTTAGGAGACTACTTTAAAGAAGAATCCATTGCTTGGAGCTTAGAATTATTGACCGAAAAATTTAATATTCCCAAAGATAGATTAGCAGTGACCGTCTTTGAAGGAAATGGAAATATTCCCAAAGACGAGCAGTCTGCGAATATTTGGAAAAGTCATGGCATCAGTGAAAACCGAATTAGTTATTTAGGCAAAGATGACAACTTTTGGACCGTAGGGGGCAGTGGACCCTGTGGCCCCGATACGGAAATTTTTTATTGGTGCAGTAACGACCCCGTGCCAGAAAAACATGATCCCGAAGATGCACGCTGGGTTGAAATTTGGAACAATGTTTTCATGCAATATTACATGGATGAAAAAGGTAATATTACCGAACTTGATCAAAAGAATGTCGACACTGGCATGGGAGTTGAGCGCATTACAGCGGTTTTAGAGGGAAAAAATGATAATTATAAAACATCTATTTGGCAAGATATTATTCAAAAAATCGAAACTATAACGGGCAAAAGCTATGATGATCCGCAGTATACAAAAGCTATGCGCATCATTGCTGATCATTTAAGAGCAATCGTTATGTTAGCTGGTGATGATGCTAAAATTAAACCTTCTAATACGGATCAAGGATATATTTTAAGGCGTTTAATTAGAAGAGCCATTCGTTATGCCAAAAAACTAGATATTGATATTAATAGCACTTGGGATACGGAAATTGCTACCATGATAATCAAGCAATATGCTAAGTATTATCAAGAGTTAGACCGTAATCAAGCGATTATTCTCGAGGTTTTAAAAAATGAAAAAAGTAAATTTAATCGCACTTTAGAAAAAGGTTTAAAAGAATTTGAAAAAATCACGAAAAATCTTCAAGGGGATACGATTAATAAAGATTTAGCTTTTAAACTATATGATACTTTTGGTTTTCCAATTGAATTAACCGAAGAATTAGCTAAAGAGCAAAATTTAAAAGTCGATAGCATAGGCTTCAAACAAAAATTTAAAGAACATCAAGAAAAATCACGAACTGCTTCAGCTGGCAAGTTTAAAGGGGGATTAGCCAGTGATGGGATTATAGAAACCAAATATCATACAGCTACTCATCTTTTAAATGCGGCTTTAAAAGTTGTTGTCAGCCAAGATGTTCATCAAATGGGAAGTAATATCACAGCTGAAAGAATGCGTTTTGATTCTTCTTGTGACCACAAATTAACCGAAGAAGAAAAAGAAAAAACTGAAGCTTTAGTTAATAAGTGGATTGCAGAAGGTCTTGAAGTAACTTTTGAACAAATGACGAAAGAAAAAGCATTAAGTATAGGGGCAGAATGTATGTTTATTGAAAAATACCCTGATATTGTTACAGTTTATTCAATTGGTAATATTTCCAAAGAACTATGTGGGGGACCTCATGTTAAAAACACCAAAGAATTAGGACACTTTAAAATTAAAAAAGAAGAAGCTAGCAGTGCTGGCGTTAGACGAATCAAAGCTATTTTAGAATAACATTAATCACACATATAAGGATATTTAGAAAATCTTTATATGTGTTTTTATAATCTATTTTAATAAATTACTCCTTAATCAAATAAACTTAAAAGAAAGGAGTAAGTAAATGAAAAATATTGATAAAGACTTTTATGATTTGGTTAAACTGTTAAAAAGTTTAAGCGAAGAAGAAATCTTTGAAAACATCAAAAACTATTATTTAAGTTTAGCTGAAGATGTTAGAAAACCTTTAGAGGACTTTTTGAATAGGTTTGGTTATTGGGGAACACTCAGTTATGAAAATAACGATTATACCGAAATAAAAAACAAAGCTGAATCTTTAGCTTATCATTTAGATGATTATATTTGGTTATATGAAAAACTTGGGGATTACCGTTCTAAAAAATTATTATTAGCGATTTTAAGAAATTGGTATTATTACGATTTTTATAATTTAGAAAATTCCAGAGAAATCAATTTTACCCCATATTTTGATTTGGATCTTGTTGAATGTCACGATGAAGTATTGGTTGATTTAGGCGCATATACTGGTGATACTGTATTAGACTATCTTAAAATATATGGACCTAATAGCTATCAAAAAATATATTGTTATGAAATTACCCCTAATACTTTTGCTATTTTAAAAAATAATTTGTATCAATATAATAATATTGAATATAGACGTAAAGCAGCTTCGGATACTAAAGAGATAATGTATATTAATAATAGTTGTGACGCTTCAGCTAACACTGTTAGTCCTATTGGCAGTGAGACGGTCGAAGCGGTAACTCTTGATGACGATATTACTGAGTCAATTACGACTTTGAAAATGGATATTGAGGGTTATGAGCAAAAAGCTATTAGGGGGGCTCAAAAGCATATCATAAATGATCATCCTAAACTACTTATATCGGTTTACCACAATAACGAAGATTTATGGAAAATTCCGCGGATGATTGCTGACTTTGATCCTAGTTATAAGTTTTATTTGCGCAATAATGGTGGTGGCGTTTTTCCAACCGAAATTACTTTAATTGGTCTTTAAGGGGATGTTGCGGGTGTGTTAAGAAAAGGGTGCAAGCCTTTCTATAAGTCATAAATAAAATTGTCAAAGATCTAATTACAATATTTACGAAACTTATCCTGAAATCTAAGGTGGCTCTCTCACTGATTTTTAACCATAGACCAGTTAGTTGATTTCCACCATTTTTTATAAAGCCCACTAACACGTAAATATAATAGTTTGAAAAGAGCATTTTCATTTGGAAAGGCTCTTTTTTTTGTCACTTTTCTAAATGATGAATTAACCAATTCAATCGCATTCGTTGTATACATGATTTTTATGATTGCACCAGGATAATCAAAAAGTTGTTCTACAGGCTGAAAATTACGCTCCCTTTTGTTATCGAGGTTTATAATAAAAGGGAGATTTGCTAATTTCAATAACATTTTTTACTTCAAAAATTTATCTTCTGATCTACCAAGTACCCAATCAATAGAATAATTACCATATTGACAAAGTTCAATTAAAAAAGGACTTAAGATTAAAAACTTGCTATTTTCATAATTACTTATTGCCGATGAAGAAGTATTAAATTTTTCTGATAAATCACGCATAGTCATATTTAGTGATTTTCTAATTTCTTTAAGTCTTGAAGAAACTAATTGAATATCAAGTTCTCTATTTGTTTGAATATGTATTCTTGTATTTGAAATTCCAATCATATAATCAATATTTACTTCAAAAAAATTAGCAAGTTGGTATATTCTTTTAGTAGGTATAGATAATTTTTCGTTTTCCCATTCTGAATATACTGACTCAACCACTCCAATATGTTTAGCAACTTCTTTTTTTAATAAGTCTTTTTCATCTCTTAATTTCTCTATATTTAACATATAATCACCATTCTTATAGAAAAATTATCCTATCAAATTCGGTTATATTTAATTTTCTTCGGTACATTTGAGCAAAATGTGTTATAATGGTATTGTAGGGTATATTAGCAAACCTTTTTATATCTATTAAGGAGGTGCGAGATGAAAAAGGGAAGAAGTACATATACTTTTCAATTAAGTTGTGATCCAAATTTAGTAAATAATTTAATTCATAGCTATATTCAAGGTAATAAATATGAATTGCAACAAAAAAATGGAGAACAATTTTACAGAGCAGGTGATGCAATGATACAAGGGTATAGATATTTTAATTATTCAATATCAGGGCAAACACTTACTATTTATGCATGGTATAAAGGAGCGCTTGGTGAAATTCCAATAGAACAAAGTAGTCTTAATATGATGGTTATGGCTTATAGAAATTCTTTAAATACACTGTTTCAAGAAATTGATAAATTAAATAATGGAGGAGCGAATATGAACAATAGCCAAATGAATTTTGAATCTAACACAGGTCAAGCATTAAATCAAAATTTAAACAATAGCCAAATGAATTTTGACCCTAACACAGGGCAAGCATTAAATCAAAATTTAAACAATAGCCAAATGAATTTTGATCCTAGTACAGGACAAGCATTAAATCAAAATTTAAATAATAGCCAAATGAATTTTGATCCTAATACAGGTCAATCATTAAATCAAAATAATTATCAACAACCAATTCAAAATGTGGATCAATTCACACAAACCTTTCAAAATGAGACTACAAAAAAACAAGAAAAAATGTGTGAAATTGGTTTTTGGCTATCATTATTTGGTTTGCTATGTTCTTTTATGGGGATGGCTTATGGAGTAATTATATATATTTTAAATTTCTATTTTGCTTCACAAGGTTTAAAAACTCGTAAAAGAGAAAAAGCAATAGCAACAATAGTATTATCTATAGTGTCTATTTTAATTATTATTTTTCAATTAGTTAGCGCTTGATTTTATCAAGGAGAGTTATGAAAAAGTATATTAAGAACTAGAAATAATTAAATATTTCTGGTTTTATTTTGCCTATAAAAAC
>CALVJP010000030.1 GCA_944332215.1 uncultured Bacilli bacterium | reverse complement strand
GGAGAAGTTGAAATCACCTTAGACTATGGACAAGCTGAAGGAGGAAATATAAGTCCAACCAATGATTATTTAGTGACCTATGATTACAAGTATAATGGAGGAGAAAGTAGTACAGCCGAAAATGAATATGTGATTGAAAACGAAGAATATAAAGTCAAAGGAGAAGCCAGCAAAGCAGGCTATGAATTTATCGGCTGGAATACCGATAAGAATGCCGAAAGTGGGATAGATAGTCTCACCATGCCAAGTGAAAATATCACCTTATATGCCATTTATAAAAAAGAAGTAAATATAAGTTATGGCAAAGGGACAGGGATCAGTAGTATCAGTAAAGATGAAGATACATGTGAGATGTATAACCAAGAAGAAAGCTGTGAAATAACTTTACCAAGCATAGAAGTATTAAGTGGCTATAGTGTTTTAGGGTGGTATAATAGAGATATTAAAGTAGGAGACAGTGGCAGTAAAGCATCAATAAGTAATAGTGGAACCTATACAGCTAAAGCCGAAGATAAGACAGTACCAACAGTAAGTTTAAGCCCAAGTAGTCAAAGTAGCTATGTAAGTGGAGGTAAAGCTATAACCGTAACTCTAGCTGATAATGGAAGTGGATTAAAAGCCAGTCAGAATGTCTATTATGCATGGAGTACTAGTAATACAACAGCCCCAAGTTATACAAGTTATGTAACCAGCAGTAATACAGCCGGAACAAAAAGTACCACAGTAACCATCCCAGCCAGTGCGTCATCAAGTTTAACAGGGACATATTATTTATGGATTAAATCAGGGATAAGTGATGTATCCGGAAACTTATCGGCCCAAAAAGTGAGTAGTGCCTTTAAGTTTGATAATAAAGTACCAACTTTAAGTGTGGCGACAAGTAAAACAACCAATTCCATAACAGTAGTTGCAACAGCCAGTGCTGAAAGTGGAATAAGCAAATATGAGTTTAGTAAAGATGGAGGAACAACCTGGATAGATAATGCAGCCAATAAGACATATACCTTCACAGGACTTACTCATAATACAAGTTACAGTATCAAAGTAAGAGTAACCAGCGCTGTTAGTAAACAAACAACCTCAGTTACGACTAGTGTCAAAACCAATAATATTGAAATTCCAACTTTTGAAATGGATGCGGATGGTGATCAATATGCTAGAGCTAAAATAGTTACTATTACTTTCGATGATGCTAATGGTCAATTTACGAAAACTTATAGTATAGATGGTGGTGACAGTTATGCTACGACAACAAGTAATGTTGTTAAAATAAAATTCATTGGGAATGGTAATGTTATTGCGAAAATGAGTGACGGTTTTAATATTGTAACTTCGAGTTATAATGTAACTAAAATAGATTCAACGCCAGCCGGGACAATTAAAGCTTATGCTGGTTCAAGTACACCAGAAAGTTATTTGGTTTGTGATGGAAGGGCTGTTTCAAGAACAACTTATGCTGACTTATTTAAAGCGATTGGTACCACTTATGGGGCAGGTAATGGTAGTACGACTTTTAATTTGCCAAATTTGGAAAGTAGAACGTTAGTGGGAAAATCTGATGAAACTAATTTCAATGCAGTTGGTAAAACTGGCGGGAGCAATTCAGTTACCTTAACTGTGGATAATTTGCCAACTCATACCCACTTGGTTCCAGCACATACACATAGTTTAAATAATCATACTCATTCAATTCCGGCCTTATCTGGAACAACTTCTACGAATGGCTCGCATTCTCATAAGTTTGATACAGGAACTAATAGTTATAATAATAGCAGTGGAAATATAATTCTTAGAGGCTCTGGAACTAATTCAGTGGCTATCGGCTTTAACAGTGCAGGGGCCCACAGCCATACAGTTACAACTAATGCTAGTGAAACAGGTGGGGCTAGTGGTAATACAGGATCTTCCACTCAATTAACATCATCTGAAACAGGCAGCGGTACGGCTATTAATAATATGCAGCCTTATGCAGTTGTCAAATTTGTAATAAAATATTAGGAGGAGCAATATGAGAAAAATATTGATACCATTTTGTGCAGTTATTATTACCTTTGCCTTAATGAATAGTGGTTATAGTGATGATGATTTAGTTATTGCCGGTGATTATTTAGATGTTGAGCCAGGGATAGTGCAGCCCTACTCATCAACGGTTGTTCCTGATGGTTATTTGCTTTGTGATGGAAGAGCCGTGTCAAGAACAACTTATGCTGATTTATTTAAAGTGATCGGAATAACTTATGGTTCTGGTGATGGGGATACTACATTTAATTTACCTAATTATGCTGGTAGAATTTTAGTTGGAATGGATAGTAGTGATAGTGCAGTGAGCTCTGTGGGGCTAAAAGGCGGTCAAAAAGAGTTAAGTTTAACTGTGGCTAATTTGCCGAGCCATAGTCATACAGTAGCACCTCATTATCATTCCTTAGCTGCGCATACCCATGGTATTCCAGCTTTAACGGGGACAACTTCGACCGATGGCGCACATGAACATAAAATGAATACCGGAACTAGTGTAAATACCTCGGCTACTACGCCTGTTCGTGCAGGAAGTGGTGGAGCGATTATCTCTAATGCTTCGGCTTATGATACTGGTGAGCATACGCATACAGTTACGATACCTTCAGGTAAGCAGACCGGTGCACCTTCTTCAAATATAAGTGGAGCTTCTGAAGCTTTAATTTCTGGGGAAGCTGGAGCTAGTAGTCCAAAAAAAATTGATAATATGCAAGAATATACAGTAACATCTTATATTATCAAATATTAGAAAGGAGATCCAAATGTCCGAAAATGCAAAAATATTATTTATTACTATATTTTGTGTACTTATAACCATGTTTTTATCTATTAATTGGCGTTATTCTAAAGTTGAAGCAGTTAGTTTAGAAGAAGATTTAGTGCCGACAGGGATGATCATTACATTTGCCGATGCCACTACGCCAGCTAATTATTTAATTTGTGATGGGAGGGCTGTTTCAAGAACAACTTATGCCGATTTATTTCAAGTTATTGGAACGACTTATGGTTCTGGCGATGGAAGTACAACATTTAACTTACCGGATTTTTCTGGGAAAACAGCCGTTTATTTAGATAGCTCTGATAGCGACTTGAATAAATTAGGCAATAGTGGTGGCGCTAATCAATTTACAATAAGCGAGGAAAATATGCCTGCGCATACGCATACTATTCCTAGTCATACTCATGATTTATCTAACCATGTTCATGATATACCGCAGTTAACTGGAACAACTAACTCAGCCGGTAAACATGGCCATAATTTCCCTACGGGAACTACGCCTACCGGAAGTTATTTGTTAAGAGGATGGGATGGTAATAACTGGAAAACATTAACTTCCTTAGCTGCTGGCGATCATAGTCACACAGTAACTTTAAATGCTAGTACCACTTTAGCATCCCAAGGAAATACAGGATCTTCAACTGAGTATGATACCGCTTCTGCCGGAAGTGGAAAAAGCGTTAGTAATCTCGAAGCATATATGACGGTTTATTATCTTATTCACATATAAATAAAAGTACAAAAATGGAGAAACTTTTTATAGATTCCCTTAGGGTAATAAAGTTACTCTAAGGGAGTCTATAAAAGGACTCTAAAAGACTAAGGTTCATTGTTTTTTATTCTCTTCTCATTTTACAAAAACCTTAGTTTTTTTATTTCGTTTTTTAGTTAAAACCATTATTCAAAATTAAATCTCGTGTAAAAAAACAAATATGGTGAAAACCCTTGACTTTTCGATAAATTCTTGCTAATATGTATTTAGACACACAAACAGGTGTTTTTTATTTGAAAAAAACATAATATTAAAAGTAGGTGATTATATGCAAAAAATCAAAAAATTTTTCGCCAGTGTCAAACGAGAAATGGAAAGAGTTAGGTGGCCCAAAAAAAAAGATATGTTTAAATATTCTTTGGCAGTACTTGCCTGTATTATTGTGTTTGCCGTGTTCTTTGTAGCTTCCGACTTTATTATTGCTGGAGGTAGAACAGCCATGGAGGGACTTAAATAATGCAAAAAGAATGGTATGTTGTCAATACTTATTCAGGACACGAGAATAAAGTAAAAGAAAAATTAGAAATGCGGGCTAATTCAATGGGCATGGAAGATTACATTTTAAGAGTAGTCGTGCCAGAGCAAAAAGAAATTGACGAAAAAGGCAAAGAAAAAGTCAAAAAAATGTTTCCCGGGTATATACTAGTAGAAATGGTAATGACTGACGAAGCTTGGTTTGTTGTGCGTAATACCCCAGGAGTTACCGGATTTATTGGATCTTCAGGTAAGGGAGCAAAACCATTCCCATTAACTTCATCAGAAGTTGACCACATTTTAGGCTCAATGGGTATGAGTAGATTAGATATTGCTAATGAACTTAAAGAAGGCGATAAAGTAGAAGTTATCGATGGACCATTTGCTAATATGTATGGAACAGTTAAATCAATCGATTTAGAAAATGCTAAACTAGAAGTGGTTTTAGATCTATTTGGTCAAGAAACAATTGTCGAATTAGAGTTATCACAAATTAGCAAATCCTAGTTTACAAACCTGAAAAATTGTGTTATTATTAAATGGCTATATTGTTTTTAAATATAGATATAAGTGGGAGCGCGGATGCATTATGACCACTCGCGAAAAAAAATATATTAGGAGGTGTTTTTCGTGGCAAATATTTCAAAGAAAATCAAATTACAAATTCCAGCAGGAAAGGCAACACCAGCTCCACCAGTTGGAACAGTCTTAGGCCCAGCTGGAATTAATTTACAAGATTTCTGTACTAAGTATAATGATGCAACTAAAGATAAAATGGGTGATATTTTACCAGTAGAAATTACAGTTTATGAAGATAGAAGTTTTGACTTCGTAATTAAAACTCCACCAGCTGCATTCTTACTAAAGAAAGCTTGTAAGATACAAAAAGGCTCAGTAAAGGGTAAATCAGAAATTGTTGGAACAATTTCTGAGGAACAATTAAGAGAAATTGCTGAAATAAAACTTCCAGATTTAAACTGCTATACCGTTGAAGATGCAATGAAAATAGTCGAAGGTACAGCTTTAAATATGGGTATTAAAGTTGAAAAATAGTTAGATTATAAACATAGGCTCGACCTATGTGGGAGGAAATTGTCCGCTTTCCACCTGCACCACATAAGGAGGTAAAAAAATGAAAAAAGGTAAAAAATATGTTGAAGCAGCTTCTAAAGTAGAAAAGCATAAAGCATATACCAAAGAAGAAGCTGTGAAATTAGTTAAAGAAACTTCAGTTACAAGTTTTGACGCAACCGTAGAATTAGCGATGCGTTTAAACTTAGATACAAAAAAAGCTGATCAACAATTAAGAGGAGCAGTAGTATTGCCAAAAGGCACCGGTAAAACCAAAAAAGTTTTAGTTGTAGCTAAAGGCGAAGCTGCTAAAGCCGCTAAAGAAGCTGGAGCTGATTATGTTGGCGATACAGATATATTAGAAAAGATCCAAAAAGAAAACTGGTTTGATTTTGACGTAATGATAGCGACTCCAGATATGATGCCAGCTTTAGGAAAAATTGGACGTATCTTAGGCCCAAAAGGCTTAATGCCAAACCCTAAAACAGGGACAGTGACAGTTGATACGGCTAAAGCAGTGTCAGAAGTAAAAAAAGGCCGTGTAGAATATCGTACAGATTCTTATGGTAATGTTCACGTTGCCGTGGGTAAAGTTTCTTTTAGCGAAGAAGATTTATTAGAAAATATAGGAGCTTTCGTATCATTAATTGCTAAAAGTAAACCATCAGTTGTTAAGGGTACATATATTAAAAATATTTCAATTGCTTCAACAATGGGTCCTGGCATAAAAATAGACACAAATAGCTTTGACATTTAATTATGATTATGCTATAATTAATTCATTGCAGAAATAATACCGTAGACAGTAGGTGCTAGTAAAAGCTTAATTTCCTACCGAGGATACTTATTTACTTAAGTTTTTTTCGCACTGTCTACTATTGACGGTGCTTTTAATTTACGGGATTATAAAATATATGAGGAGGTGCTAGTGTGGCGAATCAAAAAATCTTAGATAAAAAACAAGAAGTTATCAATGAAATTAGTGCAAAAACTGAAAACGCTAATTCAGTTGTATTCTTTGAATATCAAGGACTTACCGCAATGGAAACAAATGCGTTAAGAAGAAAACTTCGTGAAAATGAAGCTGAATTTAAAATTTATAAGAATACTTTAGTAAAAAGAGCTTTGGACAGCTTGAAAATTGACTTACCAATTGATCTTGAAGGGCCAAAGGCCGTAGCCTTTAGTACAGACGCTGTAGCGCCAATTAAAGTTTTAAGCGACTTTGCTAAAGATCATCCAGCTTTAGTCCTTAAGATTGGTATTGTCGATGGCGAAATTGCCGACGAAGCAAAACTAAAAGAACTTTCAACAATTCCATCAAGAGAAGGTTTACTTACAATGCTTGCTGGTGGTTTGATGGGAGTTGTCAGAGATTTGTCAATTTGTTTAGACTTATATAGTCAAGATTTAGAAGAAAAATAATTTAAGGAGGAAAAAGAAAATGGCAAAATTTACAAAAGATGAATTTATTAGTGGATTAAAAGAAATGACTATTCTTGAAGTGAAAGAATTAGTAGATGCAATGAAGGAGGAATTTGGCGTTGATCCTAGTGCCGTAGCTGTTGCTGCTGCACCAGCAGCTACTGAAGAAGCCGCTGGACCAAGTACAGTTACCGTAGTACTTACAAGCGCTGGTGGAAATAAAATTCCAGTTATCAAATTAGTCCGTGATATTACTGGCTTAGGTTTAAAAGAAGCTAAAGATATTGCTGATAATGGTGGTAACATCAAAGAAAATATTCCAACTGAAGAAGCTAATGAATTGAAAGCGAAGTTTGAAGAAGCTGGCGCAACAGTTGAATTAAAATAGTTAAGTTTATAATGGGCAAGCCTGCATTCTGTAAAAGGAGTGTGGGCTTTAGCCGTTTTATAAAAAGGAGGTTAAATGCCACATTATTTTACAAATGATAAAGTTAAAAGCGAAGAAAAAATGATTCAGGCAAAGATAAAAGAAGAAACTTATAGTTTTTATGTGGATAATGGGGTATTTTCTAAAGGCGCTTTAGACTTTGGAACAAGAACGCTTTTAGAAAATTTAGCAATAGAAACTATTAAAGGTCAAGTTTTAGATTTTGGCTGTGGCTATGGACCGATTGGAATTTATGTGGCTAAAAACACAAAAGCCAAAGTTGATATGATCGATATTAATCAGCGTAGTTTAAAACTAGCCCAAAAAAATATTGGATTAAATAAAGTAAAAGCTGAAGTTTTCGAAAGTAATATTTATGATAACGTGACAAAAACCTATGATTATATTATTACAAATCCGCCAATAAGAGTAGGTAAGAAAATTTTATATCAAATATTATTTGAAGCTAAAGAACATTTAAAACCAAATGGGGAATTATGGTTAGTGGTGAATAAAGATCAAGGTGCGAAAACTTTAGTTAGAGACTTATCTTTAGCTTATAAAACAACTGTCGTAGCTAAAAACAAAGGTTTTTATATAATAAAAGCCATAAAATATTGACAATTTGCCAAGAAGTGTTTATAATTATAAATTGGCGACATATACTTTTCTTTGGTATATGCAAAATCCAAAAAACTAGTTTATAGGGGTGAAAGATTGGCTTATACAATACAAAAAATCAATGACAAACGCGAGAGAAGAAGCTATGCAAAAACAAAAAATGCAATAGAGCTTACAAATTTATTAGACATTCAAAAAGTGTCTTATAATTGGTTTATAACTGAGGGAATTCAAGAAGTGTTCGATGATATTTTTCCAGTGGAAAGTTTCACTGGTAATTTGTCGTTGGAATTTGGGGAATATTCTTTCGAGGAACCAAGATATTCAATTAAACAATGCAAAGAAAGAGATGCGACTTATGCGGCGCCTTTAAAAGTTGAAGCCCGACTTTTTAACGTGGAAACCGGCGAAGTAAAAGAACAAGAAATATATTTAGGCGATATGCCAATAATGACCGAGAGCGGTTCCTTTATTGTCAACGGAGCTGAAAGAGTTATTGTTTCACAATTAGTTAGATCACCATCGGTTTACTTTGGCAAAGAAGTAGACAAGAAAAACGGTAAAGTTACTATTGGGGCTCAAATCATTCCAACCAGGGGAACATGGCTTGAATATGAGACCGATGCCCGTGATGTTATTTATGTGCGTATTGATAGAACCCGTAAAGTACCAATTACAACGTTACTAAGAGCTGTTGGTTTATCAAGCGATGCCGATATTGTTGATTTATTTGGTGAGGATGATTATATCATTAAAACCATCGAAAAAGACACCAATAAAAATACCGATGAGGCTTTAATTGATATTCATTCTAAGTTGCGCCCAGGGGAACCATCAACTTTAGAAAGTGCAAAAAACCAGTTAATTACTCGTTTCTTTGATGCTTTCCGCTATGATTTAGCCAAAGTTGGACGTTATAAATTTAATAAAAAATTAAGCATCGTTGATCGTTTGCTTGGCTGCACCTTGGCTGAGAATATAAAAGTCGATAATAAAATGATCGCTAAAGCAGGTGATGTAGTCACCAAAGAGCTTTTAGAAACTTTAAAACCAATTTTAGCTGATGGCTATGGACGACGTGAAGTTTTAATCAACCATGATTTAGATACATATAACGAAGTACAAGTTATTAAAGTTTATTCCAAAATTAATAAAGATAAAATCGTTAACATTATTGGAAATGATCAAAACACGGATATCAAACGTTTAACTATTTCTGATATTTATGCTTCAGTATCTTATTATTTGAATTTACTTGAAGGTATTGGTAATTTTGATGAAATAGACCACTTATCTAATAGGCGTGTGCGTCAAGTAGGTGAATTATTACAAAATCAATTTAGAATCGGTATTAGCCGTATCGAGCGTATGATAAGAGATCGAATGAGTACGCAAGATATTAACGAAGTAACACCAAAGAGCTTAATTAATATCAGACCACTTACCGCAGCGATTAAAGAGTTTTTTGGAAGCTCACAATTATCTCAATTTATGGATCAAATTAATCCAATTGCCGAGCTTACCAATAAACGTCGTCTTTCATCTTTAGGGCCTGGTGGCCTTTCACGTGATAGAGCGGGAATGGAAGTCCGCGACGTTAATCCATCACATTATGGTAGATTATGTCCAGTTGAATCTCCAGAAGGACCAAATATCGGACTTATTACATCATTAGCTAGTTATGCTAAAGTCAATGAATATGGGTTTATTATGACACCATATCGTAAAGTTGAAAACAGTAAATTAACCGATGAAATAGTTTATATGACGGCTGATGAGGAGCTGGATTATTATATTGCTCCTGCTACCATTGCTATTAATGATAAAAATGAAATTGCCAATGAACGTGAAACTGTTCGTTACCATACAGATACTTTAATGGTTGAACGTGACAAAATTGACTTTATGGATGTCAGCCCACAGCAAGTAATCTCTATTACCACAAGTGGAATCCCCTTCTTGGAACACGACGATGGTAAAAGAGCCTTAATGGGAGCTAACATGCAACGTCAAGCTATTCCATTATTAAAAGCTGAGGCCCCTTTAGTTGGGACCGGAGTTGAGGCCATTGCTGCTCGTGACTCAGGTGCTGTTGTTTTAGCCAAAGCTGATGGAGTAGTTGATTATGTTGATGCTAATAAAATCATTGTTAAAAATGCTAAAGGGACAGATACTTATTATTTAGATGGCTTTGAGATGAGTAATATGGGAACTTGTTACCATCAAATTCCAATCGTTAGCAAAGGCGATAAAATTACTAAGGACATGGTTATTGCTGATGGTCCAAGTACAGACCAAGGCGAACTGGCTTTAGGTAAAAATGTGACGGTAGCTTTTGTCAATTTTGATGGATATAACTATGAAGATGCCGTTGTCCTTAATGAAAGATTAGTTAAAGACGATGCTTATACTTCAATTCATATTAAAGATTACGAAATCGAGTGCCGTGACACCAAATTAGGAGCCGAAGAATTTACTCGTGATATTCCAAATGTCAGTGAAGAAGCTCGTAAAAATTTAGACGAAAACGGAATTATTCGAATTGGTACCGAAGTTAAAGATGACGATATTTTAGTGGGTAAAGTAACTCCTAAGGGTATGGCTGAATTAACTAGCGAAGAAAAATTATTGCATGCTATTTTCGGTGAAAAGACCCGTGAAGTTAGAGATACGTCATTACGAGTTCAACATGGCGGTGGGGGAATCGTCCATGATGTCCAAATTTTAACCAAAGAAAATGGCGATGAATTACCAGCTGGGGTTAGCAAAAAAATTAGAGTTTATATTGCTCAAAAGCGTAAAATCTCTGTCGGAGATAAAATGGCTGGACGTCACGGAAATAAAGGCGTTATTTCCTTAATTTTACCAGAAGAAGATATGCCATATATGGAAGATGGTCGCACCGTTGATGTTCTACTTAATCCACTAGGAGTACCATCTCGTATGAATATTGGTCAAATCTTAGAGTTACATTTAGGCATGGCGGCCAAATCATTGAATGTTCATGTAGCAACTCCAGTTTTTGATGGCGCAAAGCGTGAAGAAATTATCGAAGCCTTAGAAGAAGCTAATTTACCAACTGATGGTAAAATGACTTTATATGATGGCCGCACTGGTGAGCCGTTTGATCATCGAATTGCTGTTGGAGTTATGTATATGGTTAAACTTGACCACATGGTCGATGATAAATTACATGCTCGTTCAACTGGACCTTATTCATTAGTAACTCAGCAACCACTTGGTGGTAAAGCCCAGTTTGGTGGACAACGTTTTGGAGAAATGGAAGTTTGGGCTTTATATGCTTATGGAGCAGCCAATATCTTACAAGAAATGATGACAATTAAATCAGATGATGTAGCCGGTCGTGTTAAAGTCTACGAAGCTTTAGTTAAAGGTGAAGAGCTTCCAGAGTCTGGCGTTCCAGAATCATTTAGAGTGGTGATTAAGGAATTCCAAGCCTTAGGTCTTGACATTACTGTTTTAAATAAAGACGGTGAATTTGTTGAACTTAAAGATTTAGAAGAAGCCGAAAAAGATAGTTTTGTAGTGGAATCAGATTTAGAAAGTGAAATTTTAAAATCCAAGGCTGAAGCTGAACAAAATATACTAGATACCGAATTATCAGACGAATTAGATGAGATGGAATCCAGTGATGATTTAGAGGAATCTTTGGAAGCAGATACACTTTTAGAAGAAGATATTACCTTGGAAGAAGATTTGAAAGGGGATGAGAATTAATGGACGCAAATAGTTTTGAAGGTTTAAGAATTGCCATTGCCTCACCCGAAAAAATTCGTTCTTGGTCTTACGGAGAAGTTAAAAAAGCCGAAACTATGAATTATCGGACTTTAAAACCAGAACGTGACGGTCTTTTCTGCGAGAAAATTTTTGGTCCAACCAAAGATTTTGAGTGTGCATGCGGAAAGTATAAACGTTTAAGATATAAAAACATTATTTGTGATCGTTGTGGAGTTGAAGTAACAAAGTCTAAAGTACGTCGTGAACGTATGGGGCATATTGAATTAGCAACTCCGGTATCACACATTTGGTTTTTTAAAGGTGTACCATCAAGAATGGGCCTAGTGTTAGATATGTCACCAAGAGAATTAGAAGAAGTATTATACTTTGTTTCTTATGTGGTTTTAGATCCAGGGGATACTCCACTTGAAAAAAAACAAACTATTAGTGATAAAGAATACCGTGCCTATTTAGAAAAATATGGCTCATCATTTAGAGTGGGCATGGGAGCGGAGGCCATTAAAGAGTTACTAAAACAAGTTGATTTAGCAAAAGAAGTGGCCGAAATTAAAGCAGAAATTGATGGCATCAAAGATTCTGCCAGTCAAAAAAGAATTCGTCTAATCAAACGTTTAGATGTTTTGGATGCCTTTTTGGAATCTGGAAATAAGCCTGAATGGATGATTTTGGATGCGCTTCCTGTCATTCCACCAGAACTTCGTCCAATGATTCAATTGGATGGTGGACGTTTTGCCACTTCTGATTTAAATGATTTATATAGAAGGGTTATTAACCGTAATAATCGTCTTAAAAAATTAATTGATTTAGGAGCCCCTTCAATTATCATTCAAAATGAAAAACGTATGTTGCAAGAAGCGGTGGATGCTTTATTTGATAACGGTCGTCGCGGTAAAAATATTACGGGACCAGGTAATAGACCACTAAAATCTTTATCGAGTATGCTTAAAGGTAAACAAGGGCGTTTCCGCCAAAATTTATTAGGAAAACGTGTGGATTATTCAGCTCGTTCAGTTATCGTAGTTGGTCCGTCACTAAAAATGTATGAATGTGGAATTCCAAAAGAAATGGCCTTAGAGTTATTCAAACCACATGTTATTAATGGATTAGTTACGAAAGAAATTGCAAGCAATATTAAAGCGGCTAAAAGAATGATTGAAAATCAAGATGAACGTGTTTGGGATATTGTCGAAGAAAAAATTAAGGAACATCCGGTGTTACTTAATAGGGCCCCAACTTTACATAGACTTGGTATTCAAGCATTTGAGCCTAAATTAATTGAGGGTAAAGCTATTCGTTTGCATCCATTAGTATGTGCCGCTTTTAATGCCGATTTCGATGGTGACCAAATGGCTGTCCATGTGCCAATTAGTGAGGAAGCTCAGGCTGAAGCTCGTATTCTTATGCTGGGAGCTAATAATATCTTGTCGCCTAAAAATGGAGCCCCAATTGTTACTCCATCACAAGATATGGTTTTAGGAAACTATTATTTAACCTTAGAAAAAGCTGGCTTACCTGGCGAAGGAAGAGTCTTTAAAAATAATAACGATGCAATTATGGCCTATCAACGCGGGGAATTAAAACTCCATTCGCGTATTGCTTTACCAGTCAAATCGTTTAAACATAAAATTTTTCCAGATAAATATATGGATAAATATTTGGTGACAACACCAGGTAAATTAATCTTTAATGATGTATTTCCTGACACTTTCCAATATGTTAATGATGGTAGTGAAGAGAATGTAAAAAATATTACTCCAGCCAAATATTTTATTGATAAAGGCGAAAATATTTTAGAAAAAATTAAGGAAATGCCACTAGCTAAGGCCCTTAATAAAAATGCTTTGAGTGATTTAATTGCCCAAATATATAAACGTTATCAAACAACTGAAACGTCAGTTATGCTTGATGCAATCAAGGATTTAGGCTTCAAATATTCTACTTTATCAGGAATTAGTTTTTCAATAGCCGATGTTGAAGAAAGTAAAATCAAAGCAGAGGTAGTAAAACAAGCTCAAGAAAAAGTTGATGCTATTAATAAACAGTTTAAACGTGGTTTAATCACGGATAAAGAAAGATATGATCGGGTTATTGATACTTGGTTTAAAGCGAAAGATGCTGTTTATGATGACTTAGAGCAATGGCTTAAAGATAACCCAGATGCTTCAATTAGTATGATGATCGATTCTAAATCACGTGGCTCAATTAAAGAATACGGACAATTAGCTGGTATGCGTGGTATTATGAATAAACCAACTGGAGACTATGTAGAAATTCCAATTTTGTCCTCATTCAGTGAAGGCGTAACAGTGTCAGAATTCTTTACATCAACCCATGGTACACGTAAAGGTGCTGTTGATACAGCCCTTAAAACAGCGGATGCGGGATATTTAACTCGTCGTTTAGTCGATGTTGTTCAAGATGTTATCGTCAAAGAGGATGACTGTGGAACTGATTTAGGTGTTACTGTTGAAGAAATTTTAAACACTGATGGTACTTTAATTGAATCATTAGAAGAACGTATTATTGGTAGATATACAAATAAGAAGATTGTTCATCCAGAAACTAAAGAAATTATGTATGATAAGGATACTTATATTACTGAAGCAATTGCAGAAAAAATTGTGGCCGCAGGTATTACTAAAGTCCCAATCAGAAGTATTTTAACTTGTCGTACGGAGCATGGCGTTTGTAAAAAATGTTATGGACGAAATTTAGCTACAGGAGCCGAAGTGGAAATTGGGGAAGCTGTTGGTATTATGGCGGCCCAGTCTATCGGTGAGCCAGGTACACAATTAACCATGAAAAACTTTAATACCGGTGGGGTTGCCGGTGGTGAAGATATTACCCAAGGTTTACCTCGTGTTCAAGAAATTTTTGAAGCCCGTAATCCAAAAGGTAAGGCAACAATTTCCGAAATCAATGGAATTGTCACAAAGATTGTTGATGAAGGCGGACATTATAAGATTTCCGTAAAAAATGATGTGGAAACGCGTGAGCATTCGACTAATTATGGCGTTGATGTTATTTGTGAAATTGGTCAAGAAGTTAAAGCGGGTGAAAAACTCACGAAAGGTGCTATTAGCCCTAAAGAATTATTAGTGGTAACTGATCCAATTACGGTTCAAGAATATATTTTATTTGAAATTCAAAGAGTTTATCGTTCACAAGGTGTTGAAGTTAGTGATAAGCATGTCGAAATTATTGCTAAACGAATGATTTCTAAGATAAAAATTGTTGATTCTGGTGATTCTTTATTCTTACCAGGAACAATGATTGATATTAATCATTTTACAGATGAGAATAAACGAATTATTCTTGAAGGTAAACGTCCAGCAACTGGTAAACCAGTGTTACTAGGTATTACGAAAGCTTCATTAGAAACGGATTCTTTCCTTTCAGCAGCTTCGTTCCAAGAAACAACACGTATATTAACTGATGCTGCTGTTCATGGTAGAATTGACCACTTGAATGGACTAAAAGAAAATGTTATCATTGGTAAATTAATTCCAGCTGGCACCGGAGCTAAACAGTATCGCAATGCAGGATATAATTTAGAAAATGAATTATTAAAAGAAGAGCCTTTAGAGGCCCTCGAACAAGAGCTAATGGATTAAATTCATTAGCTTTTTTGTAAAATAAATAATAGAGGTGTGATGAAGCTAGGTAGCTCCTAAAAAAAAGGGGGTGAATCTTATGGAGGAAAATAATGGACTATCTTGTCATGCTAGTAGTCATTATTATCACCATTCAAAAATTTTTAAAAAAAAAGACTAACAAAAAAACCTAGCCGAAGCTAGTTACCCAACAGGAGGTACTTAGTAAATAAGCATACCTCACATTTATAAAATAACATATCTTTAAGCTAAAATCAAGATATTTTTTAAACTTTTAGAAAATCGGAAATTCAAAATGTTTACTGTAAAAAAAGGAAATAAAAAATGGGCATAGTATCATTATTCATAGGGAGGAATTTGGATGAAAAAATTATTGTTGGTCTGTTTTTTATTTTATAGTTTTAATGTTCAGGCTTTAGAATATACTGATTATTCTAGTTTTAGTGATTTTAGTGAGGAGAAAATTATTGAGGATGAACTAACCGATGTAATCGTCGAAAGACGGTATAAATATTATAAATTAGTCAAAAAACTTGGCGATTATGCTTTAGAAACTTCTGATGTATTATTTGATAAAGATGATTATATTTATGTTCCAGATAATCAATTATTTGTAGAAAGGCCAGCTGAAAAAGCCGATAAAATCATTTTAGAACATAAAGGTTATCAATATCAAAAAGTCAAAGGTATTACTTATTTAGAGGTAAAAAATTATGGGGAGACTTTTTACCAAGATGGTTTTGAAGTAATTTATCAAGATCAAACTCCCAATTATGAAGTAGTTACTAATGCTAAAGATACTCAATTAAACATAGTGAATCAAAACGAATATATAAGATTGATTTTTGAAAAACCCCTTGATGTTAGTAAATTAAAGTTAGTTTTAAATATCACAAAGTTTGATGGTGAAAAATTATATGTCAATATTAGGCTAGGTAATGATCAAGAAAAATTAAGTAATAATAGCTATTTATCATCAGTTTTAGAGCCCTTGACTTTTACTGGAACTAATTTAAATACTTATGTACACTCTTTCGAAACCTTTTATTCCTTAGAAAAATTACCTGTCAATAAAGCGGTTAGATTGGTTGAAGAAGATGTGACCCTGTATAACTATAACGACATTTTATATAGAACTTATACATTAGAAAGAGAATATTATTCAGAATATTTAAAAGATCCTCTTAATGATTATCCTTATAAAGATGAAAGTATGTTTAAAGATTATTATGCCAAGAGGACTAGACAATTACTAAATAGTAAAGCTGAAGATATAAATAATAATGTGACTGAAAATAATAATGCGACTGAAAAAATAGTGGAAACAGCAATAAGGAATAGCGAAAATAAGCAAGCTGAGTTAAGCCCTGAGACTAATAATCAGGTAAGCTATGATATGAATGAACAAAAAATCAACCCAACAAAAACAGAAAATATCAAGTCAGAAGAAACATATATTCCTGATTTAGTTTATGGGCTTGTGGGCATAATATTACTAGCAATATTGATTATAATAATTATTTATAAATGGGTGTTAAAGCAAATTAAGCGTGCCAAATAAATATTAATTCTACTTTTGTCGAAACTATAGGCAAAGGAAAAACAGTGTGTTAAAGTAAAAGCGGGTGATGTTATGTTAGATATAGATATTGAGGCAGTTAGAGGTATTTTGTTTGTCCGGTTGAATGGTGTTTTAGATAGGCAAAATACATTTAAACTCAATAATGAGGTAACACAGTTGTTAAAGAAAATCGGCATTAAAAATATTGTTTTTAATATTGATGGCCTAGAATCTATTGATAAATACGGTGTTAAGGCTTTAAGGAATAGTTTTAAAATTTGTCAAAATAATCAAGGGCGAAGTTTCCTATGTACATCTAAGCATGAAACCACTTTAGATAAAATTAAAGAACTAAAGGAGGTGGAATTGGTTTCCGATGAACTTGCGGCGGCCAACATGATTAATTCATAGGAGGTTATATGCCAGACATTAAAACATTAATTTTAGAAAATGAAAAACTAATATACAAAGCAGCAAGTTATTTTACGCAGTATAATAAAGATGATTTATTTCAGGCTGGAGCTATTGGCATGATTATGGCTTATCAGAAATTTGATGAAAGCCGGGGCGTAAAGTTTACGACATATGCTTATCCTTATATCTTAGGGGAAATGACAAAATTAGTGCGTGAAGATAAAGGATTAAAAGTCAGCCGGGATATTAGTCGTTTAAAAAGCAAGCTAGAAAAAGTCAAAGGATTGTTAGCCCAGCAGTTAATGCGGGAGCCAACTACAGCAGAACTTAGTGCTTATTTAGAAATTCCTGAGGACGATATTATCATGGCACTTAATGCTAATACAACTTTTAAAAGTCTTGATGATAATGTTTATGGAACAACGATGATGATGCATGAGATAATTAGTAGTCCAAATGTGGATAGAGATACTTTAATTTATTTGAAAACAGAACTTGAACAGTTAGAAGAGCCTGAACGCTCTATAATGATTCAGCGCTATTATGAAGATCTGACACAAGCAGAAATTGCAGATAATTTAGGCTTAAGCCAGGTCGATGTATCAAGGCGAGAAAAAAAGGTTTTGCTTAAACTTCGCCAAACTATTTGACTTTGCTTTTCAATTAACTTATAATTAATAATAGGTGAAATATATGAGGGCAAAGGCATTTACTTTAATTGAATTGGTAATGGTTATTGTGATTTTAGGAATTATCGCCCTAATTGCAGTACCAACAGTTAATACGATTATCAAAGATTCTAAGGCGAAAGCGTATGATGAGCAAGTGGCTTTGATTACGGGCAGTGCAAAAACATATATGTCGAAAAACTCGATGGAGTTACCAAACCAAAATGATGGAGCTACTGTGTGTTTAACCATCGAAAAGCTTCAAACAGAAGGTTTTTTATCTGACGAGGACATCAAAAACCCAAATTACAAAGCTGGAAGTACCGAAGAAACTCGTAAAAATGAGTTTTTTAACGGAACTGTTAAAGTAACGTATGAGGTAGCAGCTGATACAGGAAAAGGTAAGTATAAATATACTTATTTAAATAGTCCTAGTAGTTGCACTCCCAAAAATTAGAAGATTATTTCTTCTTTTTTTGTTTGGAATAAATATAATTTAAAGAGGAGGGATTTTATGTTTGAACTAATGAATTTACCATATCCATATGATGGCCTAGAACCGGACCTTAATGAAGAAGTCGTAACTATTCATTATACGAAACATCATCAAAACTATGTTAATAAATTAAACGAGGCTTTAGCTAAAGCGAATTATAGTGGCAATTATACTTTAGCTCAAATACCTGAACACATCGATGAATTTCCATTACCATTAAGAGGTGATATTTTATATAATGCTGGTGGGGTACTTAATCATGACTTATATTGGCAAAGTATGAATACTAGTAAAAGTAATCCAAAAGGAAACTTATTATATAAAATTAATAGCCAGTATGGTAACTTTGAAAACTTTCGCAAAGATTTTATGGACCGAGCTCGACATTTAGTCGGCTCTGGTTATACTTTTTTGGTCAGTAATAGTCGCGGGGATTTAACAATTGTTAATATGGTCAATCAAGAGACACCTATTTCCTATAATTTAATTCCGTTATTTACCATAGATTTATGGGAGCACGCTTATTATTTACAATATAAAAATAACCGAGAAGCTTATTTACAAAATTTTTGGAATAAAGCTAATTTTGATTATGCTAGTCAAAAATACGATGATGTCATTAGTTAAAAAAATTAAAAGTGCTGAAAACCATGTAATATTATGTGGTTTTTTTGTATAAAAAAAATATTAAATTCCATAATAAATCTAGGAGGAATATTATGGAAAAAAATAAATACAAAGATTTAGTAAATAAAATATCACCAAAAGAAGATGTTTTATACAATGCTATTATTGCCTTTATTACAGGAGGAATAATGGGAATAATTGGCCAAGGTTTAATCGATTTTTATTCGTATTATTTAACAATTCCCACCAAAGAAGCAACTGTTTGTATGTTGGTAACACTTATATTTTTAAGTTGCTTATTTACCAGTTTAGGCTTTTTCGACAAATGGGTTAATTTTGCTAAATGTGGATTAATAATTCCAATTACCGGCTTTGCCCATGCCACAATGAGTGCTGCACTGGAATATCGTAAAGAAGGCTTAGTGACGGGAATTGGAGCAAATATGTTAAAACTTTCAGGAGCGGTTGTGATATTTGGCGTGGTCAGTGCCTGGACCTTTTCGGTCATTAGAATGATAGTGGGGGCGATATAATGACATTTAAATATAATAATGTTTATATTAACGAGACAGCAACCGTGACCGGACCTTATGAGGGAAGAGGTCCGCTTAGTAAATATTTTGATTATAGTTATGAAGATTTATATTTTGATGCCAAAACCTGGGAACAAGCAGAAAGTAAATCTACTAGTGATGCCATTGATATTTTGATGAAAAAAACAGCTTTAACACGTTTTGATATTGATTTATTTGTAGCAGGAGACTTGTTAAATCAACTAACAGCTTCTAATTATGCAGCAGCGAGCATGCCGTCGTCATTTATTGGAGTTTATGCTGCTTGTGCAACAAGCGCGTTAGAACTGATAGTTGGGGCCAATATGGTAGAAACCGGTGCCGCTGAAAAGGCAGTATGTGCAGTTTCTTCACATAATAATGCAGCTGAAAAACAGTTTAGGTATCCCGTGGAATATGGCGGGCCAAAGCCTAAAACAGCAACGTTTACGGCCACTGGTAGTGCAGCGGCATTAATGTCTAAGAAAAAAGAGGGGGTAAAAATAGAAAGTGCTACCCTTGGACAAGTTGTCGATTCAGAAATCAATGATGTTTTTCATATGGGGGCTGTAATGGCTCCAGCAGCCGCTGATACAATTTATAAACATTTATTGGAAACTGGAAGAGATGTAAATTACTATGATTTAATTTTAACTGGTGATTTAGGTATTTACGGGAAAGAAATTTTAAAAGAATACATGCAAACTGAATATGGTATTACTTTACAAAACTATGATGATACAGGAGTGATGCTTTATAATTTAAAAAGGCAGCCAGTTTATGCCGGAGCAAGCGGCCCTGTTTGTGCTCCTTTAGTAACGTACGGCTATATTTTTGATCAAATGAAAAAACAAAAACTTAAAAAAGTTTTGTTAGTAGCCACTGGTGCGCTGATGAGTCAAACGTTAGCAAACCAAAAGCTAACAATTCCAAGTGTCGCTCATGCGGTTAGTTTGGAGGCGGGAAAATGATATATTTACATGCGTTTTTATTTGCTGGATTAGTATGTATGATAGGACAACTGATTTTAGATAATACCAAATTAACTCCAGGACATATTACCGTTATTTTTGTCGTTTTAGGCGCATTTTTAGATGTGTTTGATATTTATGATAAATTTATTTTGTGGGCCGGAGGTGGGGCTTTAGTACCGATTACTAGTTTTGGACATATGCTGACACACGGAGCAATTATGGGATACCAAGATCAAGGCCTTATGGGCTTATTTGTCGGAACTTTTGATTTAACCTCAGCTGGTATTTGTGCTGCCATTATTTTTGCTTTCTTCTTTTCCCTTATATTTAAGCCAAGAGATTAGCTCAAAAAGTAAATTTAAATAGTAGGGTTTATTAATATTGATCTTAGAATACATCTAAGATTTTTTATATATAAGGAAAGTTAAAAATGGGAAAATCAAAAAAAAGCTTTACAAAAACATTTGTTTGTTTTAAGATATTTGTAGAGGTGAGGTCATGAAAATATTAAAAGGTTATGTCTTTAGGTTATATCCCAATAAAAATCAAGAAGAATTAATAAATAAAACAATAGGAT
>CALVJP010000029.1 GCA_944332215.1 uncultured Bacilli bacterium | reverse complement strand
GAAGAATTTGATGATAATTGCTATGAATTAAGTATATTAAGATGGTTTAGAGATACATTTGTATCAAAAAGTGATATAGCACACTATTACGAAATCGCACCTACTATTGTTGATAACATAGAAAAATTAGAAAACAACGAAAATATTTTTAATTACATATATGACACCGTTATTGCTCCATGTGTGAAAGCAATTGAAATGGGAGATTTTGAATTTGCTTATAGAAGATATAAAAGTAGTATTTTATGTCTTGAAGAAGAATTTGGAACAAAAGAAATAACAAAAGGTCATACTAAATCTTTAGGAGCAATTTACAAAACTAGGATGGCTTAAAAAATGTTGAAAAAATATGATATAGTGTATATAAGGTGTTGAATATATAAAGTTACTAGAATGTTAAAAGATAATAATTTATCAAATATCAGTTTTTACAGTTTAAATTTCTTTTATTGGACGTTACTTTTAAAGAATAATATAAGTGAAAAAGCAGTGATTTATTATTAGTTTGATGATTAAATAAGACAAGATGACATCTATCAGTTATCTTGTTTTTAAGTGTTAAAAATGGTAAAATTGATAGGTATTTACTATTTAATTATGTTTAATATTAATTAGTTTTAAAAATTAAATTTGTGACTTTTATTCGTCCCCAAGCAAAAAGTGGCATATTAACCACTAGATTAAGACGAGTGGGGACGAATTAGAAGGCGAATAATTTGGTTGATAGTAATCATAGTAATAAAGAATGGAGGCACTAAAAATGTTTGATTTAGTATCAAAATATAAGCCAAGTGGGGACCAACCACAGGCCATTGAAGAGTTAGTAGAAGGTATCAAAAATGGTAAGAAACATCAGGTTTTATTGGGCGCAACCGGAACCGGAAAAACTTTTACTATGGCAAATGTAATTAAAGAAATTAATAAACCAACACTAGTCCTTGCCCACAATAAAACACTGGCAGGTCAATTATACGGTGAGTTAAAAGAATTATTTCCGAATAATAAAGTTTGTTATTTTGTTTCATACTATGACTATTATCAACCAGAAGCTTATGTGGCCAAAACAGATACATATATCGAAAAAGATGCTTCAATCAACGATGAAATAGATGAACTTCGCCATTATGCCACTTCCTCTTTATTAAATCACCGAGACGTAATTGTGGTAGCTTCCGTGTCATGTATATATGGTATTGGTGAAATTGAAGAATATCGTAACAAAATGCTATCTTTAGGAGTTGGTGAAACAGTTGATCGCGATCAAGTTATTGAAAAATTAATCGAAATGTTATATGAACGAAATAATATCGACTTAAAAAGAGGAACCTTTAGAGCCAAAGGCGATGTTTTAGAAATTGTTCCAGTTAATCAACACACCAAAGGAATTAGAATAGAATTTTTTGGAGACGAAATTGATCGGATTAGTGAATTTGACATCGTAACAGGGGCCATATTAACAGACAAAAAAACAATGACAATTTTTCCGGCCAGCCATTTTGTCACCAGTGAAGAAAAATTAAAATTAGCCGTAGTAAACATAAAAAAAGAATTAGAAGAACAATTAGAAAAATTTAAAAAAAATAATAAACTTTTAGAGTACCAGCGCTTAATGGAACGCACGAATTATGATATAGAAATGCTATCAGAAACAGGTTTTTGCCGAGGAATTGAAAATTATTCAAGACATTTAGCACTAAGAGGACCAGGGGAAACCCCAACGACCTTAATTGACTTCTTTGGCAATGATTTTCTATTAGTAGTCGATGAATCACACGTGACCCTTCCTCAAGTCAGAGCTATGTATAATGGTGATAGAGCTCGTAAAAGCGTGCTAGTTGATTATGGCTTTAGACTGCCAAGTGCTTTAGATAATAGGCCTCTTAAATTTGAAGAATTCGAACAAAAACTAGACAATGTGGTTTATGTTTCAGCCACCCCTGGCGATTATGAAATTGAAAAATCTCATAACCGAGTAGTAGAACAAATAATTAGACCAACAGGTTTACTAGATCCAATCATTGATGTGCATCCAACGCAAAACCAAATCGACGATCTAGTAGGACAAATTCAAAACCAAATTGCCAATAATGAAAGAACCTTAATAACAACCTTGACCATCAGAATGGCTGAAGAATTAACCGTTTATTTAAAAAAACTAGATATTAAAGTAGCCTATTTACATAACGAAGTTAAAACATTAGAAAGAACTAAAATTATTCGGGACTTAAGACTAGGTACTTATGATGTCGTAGTCGGCATTAACTTGTTAAGAGAAGGAATCGACATTCCTGAAGTTAGCCTTATTGCCATTATGGATGCCGATAAACAAGGATTTTTAAGAAGTGAGCGCAGTTTAATTCAGACAATAGGACGAGCCGCTAGAAATGCCCATGGTCGGGTTATTATGTATGCTGATTATATCAGTGAAGCTATGGATAAGGCTATTAAAGAAACTAACCGCCGTCGTCAAATTCAAGAAGCTTATAATAAAAAACATGGAATTGTGCCTAAAACCATTGTCAAAGAAATTCACGAATTAATTTCTAATAATACCGAAATAAAAGAAACAAAACCAGAAAAATTAAGTAAAAAAGAAAAACAAAAATTAATGCTTGATATTGAAAATGAAATGAAAGAAGCGGCTAAAAACCTTGACTTTGAAAGAGCTATGGAATTACGTGATATTCTTTTTGAAATGAAAAGTGAATAATAAAAGATCGTAGTTATTATATGAACGAATATTTTAATTTAATTAAAAGTAGTGATGTTTTAGATATTTTATATGGGAAAAAAACAGTCCAGCAATTACATGATAAATTGTATAGATGGCTTGAACGATTTTGTCGTAGCCAAGAAGAATTAGATAGAGAATTATTGGCTGTAAATAGTTTATTTGAAGTTTTTTCCAAATTTATTGAAAATTTAACCATGGAAGAATATGATGCGTTAAGTCAGTATGGAAGAAAAGTGGGCTCAACCTCATTTGAAATTAACGAGTCTTTGCGCCTAAATTTACCTTTAAATGATGAAAACAGCCAAACAATTAAACTTTTAGATAGGGCAATAAGCAAATTTAATTTAGCAGAAGAATTAATAGTTTATCGCGCTTTGAAAACGCCAAATATAGATTTCACGGATGAAGGATATATGAGTGCTTCCTTATCTTTATCAGCAAGTTACGCTACGTTTGATGGGTATGATGATATATTAGAAATTCATTTGCCAGCAGGGACTTCATGTATTTATCTCGAATGGTTTAAAGGTGCCGGTGATGAAGCCGAAATATTGCTGGCGAGGGGTACTTCCTTAAATTTAGAAGGATCAAAAACTATTAATTTGTTTGGCAAAAGTAAAAGACTTTATATATGTACAGCAATTCAAAAAAACTACGAACAAGCATTAATTCGTTAAGGCGATTTTAATAATTCTTGCTTATTATGATATAATGATACTAGGTGATTTCAATGGATCAAAAATTGTTTTCAAAACAAAACTTATATAAATTTTTCGATTGGTTAATTAGAATGATCGGTTATACTTTAATCTTACTTTTTACCGCATTACTATTTAAAAACACCTTATACATTGATAATAGCTACTATGGTTTATGGGGATTTATTGCCGCTGTTTTTATTTATTTACTCAATAAGACCTTAAAACCAGTATTAGTTTGGTTAACTATTCCCATAACCGGAGTTACTTTAGGCTTATTTTATCCATTTATCAATTTGATAATTTTAAAAATCGTCAGTTTAATTTTAACTCCACATTTTCAAATTTATGGAATTTGGTTTGCTGTATGCGCATCAATTTTAATATCAGTAATGAACGTCCTTATGGATACTTTAGTCTTTAAAAAAATAAACGAAAAGGGGTAAGATATGAATCCGATTATCGATTTAGGTTTTATTAGTATTCATTGGTATTCGATTATTTTGTTTATTGGCATTATTGTAGGAGCTCAAATTGTTATTCAAGAAGCCAAAAAACGCGGTTTTCAAGAAGATTTTATGATCAATTTACTTTTTTTAGTAGTTCTTTTTGGAATCCTTGGAGCGCGTTTATATTTTGTCATATTTAATTTTGATTATTATCAAAATAATATCCTAGAAATCTTTCAATTTTGGCAAGGTGGCTTAGCCATTCACGGAGGTATAATTGCCGGTTTAATTTGTATTTTAGTTTATTGCTATAAAAAAAAGGTCAATGTTTTAAAAATATTAGATATTTTAGTCGTTGGTTTAATTATCGCCCAAGCGATAGGGCGCTGGGGCAATTTCTTCAATGGTGAAGCCCATGGACCAGCCACCACCTTAGCTTATTTAGAAAGTTTACATTTGCCAGAATTTATCATAAATGGGATGTATATCAATGGAACATATTATATCCCAACATTTTTCTTTGAATCAGTTTGGTGTCTAGGCGGTTTTATTATCTTATTACTATTAAGGCGCCGTAAAAATAATCGCTTGGGTCAAACAACTAGTGTATATTTAATTTGGTATGGTCTTGGACGCTTTTTTATCGAGGGATTGCGCACCGATAGTTTAATGCTTTTAAACTTGAAAATGGCCCAACTAATATCGTTATTAATGATCTTGATTGGCATTATATTATTTATCATAGTAACTTTTATTAAAAATAAAAATAATTTCTATCAAAAGGAGGCCAAAGAATGTTAGATTTTGATACAGCTGTTATTGGAGCCGGACCAGCCGGGCTAATGGCATCATTATATTTAAAAAGAGCTGGCATTTCCACCATATTAATTGATAAAGATGCCCCAGGCGGGCAAATGCTGAAAACTTCCAAAATTGAAAACTATTTAGGCTTTGAAACCATAAGTGGCTCTGAATTAGCTTTAAAAATGTTTAACCACGTTAAAGCTAATGATATCCCTTTCGAATTTGCCGAAGTATCTTTAATAAAAAAAGATAATTTTGGCTATATTGTAGTAGCAGGTCCAAAAGAAATCCATGTTAAACACATAATTATAGCAACTGGGCGCAAACCATTAAAACTGAATTTAAAGAATGAAAACGTAATTAAAGGAATAAGCTATTGTGCCGTCTGCGATGGCAGCTTTTATAAAGACAAAGTAGTTGGCGTGGTCGGGGGTGGTAACTCCGCGTTTACCAATGCCCTATATTTAGCTGATTTATGCCATCAAGTTTATTTATTTGTTCGCAGTTCGATTAAGGCAGATCAAGAATTAGTGAATAAAGTCCATAATCGTGACAATATTGTTATTTTAACCAACTGTGCCGTCGCCGAATTAAAAGAAAAAGACCAAAAATTAACTGCTGTAATCTTAGAAGATGGTAAACGCCTGGATTTAGAAGGCTTATTTGTCGCCATTGGAGGAAAACCAGCTACCCAATTTATCCAAGAAATTGAGCTTGAAAATGGATATATCAAAGTTAATGAAAACATGGAAACCTCAGTAAAAGGCATATATGCTGCTGGTGATGTAGTCAGTAAGAAATATTATCAAATAGCAACAGCGATAAGCGATGGAGCCATTGCCGCTTTAGCTATAAAGGCAGGAAAGTAAAATGAAAGCAATAAAAATAGCCGTATTAGGTGGAGGCACCGGTATGAGTGTGTTACTGCGAGGCTTAAAAAAATTACCTTTTGATATTTCCGCAGTCGTATCCGTTTGTGATGATGGAAAAAGTACCGGCCGCTTAAGAGAAGAATTTAATATGTTAGCAGTGGGAGATATTCGGAAAGTTTTAATCAGTTTATCGGATAACGAAGAAGCTGTCGAAAAATTATTTGATTATCGTTTTGATACCTATAGTGATTTAGACGGTCATGCCCTAGGTAATTTATTATTAACTGGAGCAAAAGAGATCACAGGTAATATGTCCGATGGCATTGAATTATTAAATTCCCTGTTAAAATTAAAAGGGAAAGTCATCCCACTAACAGAAGATAATGTCGTTTTAATGGGCAAAATGGAAGATGGTCAAATAGTGGAAGGCGAACATTATATCACACAAGATGTAAGAGCTATTCGGGAAGTCTTTTATAAAGAGCGTCCAACCGTTAACCAAGATGTAATTAATGCTATTAGAAATTCAGATGCTATCATTTTAAGTATGGGTAGTTTATTTACAAGCATTTTACCTAATTTAATTTGTGAAGAAGTAAGACAAGAAATTGAAAAAAGTCAAGCTAAAATCATTTATGTTTGTAATATGATGACCCAACCTGGGGAAACAGATAATTTCTCAGTCAGCCAGCATATTAAATTATTAAATAGTTATCTTGGTAAACGGCACATAGATGCCGTCGTTGTTAATAATGGAATTATTGCCCCCGAAGTGATTAGCAAATATGCTTCAATCGAGCAAAAAGATTTAGTCCGTATTGATTATGAGGCCTTATATAATTTGGGGGTAGAGTTGATCGAAGATAATTATGTATGGATGGAAGATGAGGTTATTAGACATAATGCCATGCGCGTGGCTATTAATATTTTGTCTTATTTGTTAGATTAGAGGTGAATTGATGTCGTTTACAAGCACGGTTAAAGATGAACTTAGTAAATTAAAAATAGACTCTGTGGAAGCACTTTCTGAGTTATCAGCCATCATTCATAGTGCAGCTGAAATTAAAGATACGATAACAGTGACAACCGAAAACAACAGTGTAGCCCGCCGTGTTTATTCATTTATGAAAAATTTGTATAATGTTCATCCTAAAATAACCATTCGCCGAGGCTATAATTATAGTAAAAAATTATTATATATTTTAGAAATTAAAAATAGGTGTGAATTTATCTTAAAAGATTTGGGAATTACACAAACGAAGCCCGAAGATTTTATTATCAGTGATGATGATTTAACTAGAGCTTATTTAAGAGGCGTATTTTTAATGAACGGGAGTATAAATGATCCTAAAACATCACGGTATCATTTAGAATTTAATTTAAACAAACGAGAATATGCTGAATTTATTGCTTCTTTATTAAATAGTTATCACTTAAATAGCAAAGTATTACATAGAGATAATAGTTATATGGTCTATATTAAAGAAGCGGAAAAAATTGGTGATTTTTTAAGAATGATGGGGGCTTCAAATGCCGTTTTATATTATGAAGATATTCGGATTTACCGCGATCATAAAAATATGACCAATCGATTAAATAATTGTGAACAAGCGAATGTTGATCGAATTATCGAAACTTCTAATCAACAAGTTAATGATATTAAGTTAATTGAAAGTATTAGTGGCTTAGACCTTTTAGATGAAAAAGAACAAGAAGCGGCGACTTATCGGTTAAAATATCGCGATGCTTCTTTACTAGAATTAAGTGAAATAATTAGTTTGGAAACCGGTCATAAAATAACCAAATCAGGATTATATCATCGATTTCATAAGATTAAACAATTAGCTGATAAAATAAGAGCCAAAAAATAATTTTGACTCTTTTCTCAGCTAAAAAGAGAATTTTAAAGGTATAAATTTTTCATAAAAGGTAAAAGGCCCCAGCATTTATAACTTTGAAAAATTTAGCTATCCTAAAGACAATTAAAGTAATTTATAGTATAATGATAAATAGAGGTGAAAGTGATGGATTATTTATTTGATAAATTAACGGAGAATATAAAGTCACATTCCAATGTTATTATAATGACCCATAAACATCCTGACTTGGATGGGATGGGTAGTGCTGTTGCTCTTTCCAAAATAGTCAAAAGTTTCAAAAAAGAGTGTTATATTGTTTTTCCTGATAAACAAGTAAATGTTTCCTTAAAAAAAGGCTTACAAGCTTTAGAAACTAATAAAATAACAATTAATTTTAAATCATATAAAGAAATTTTAACTTTAATAAATGATAACTCATTATTAATTGTTTTGGATACCCAAAAACCAAGCTTAGTGGAAAAAAGCGAATTGCTTAATAAAATTCAAGATATTTTTGTTATCGATCATCATACCAATAGCTCAAATCATATCGATGAAACTATTTTTGAATATATAAATTCTAATAAATCAAGTATTGCCGAAATTATAGCGGAATATGTAAAATATTTAAATAAAACAATTGATCCAATCATCGCCACTTTATTAGCCGCAGGCATGGAAATTGATACCAATTCTTATAGTCTAAAAACGACGGAAAATACTTTTAAAATGGCCGGTTTTTTAACTAGACTAGGTGCTGATCCCGTTTTAAAGCAAGAAATTTTAAAAGAATCAAAAGATGATGTCATCCGTCGTCATAATTATATTAAAGATAGCTATTTTATTAAAGAAGGTTATTTATTATGCGATATGGGGGATAAAGATATTAATGACCCGGTGGATTTAGCTATTTTAGCTGACGAGTTACTGCGTTTCGATAAAGTAGAAGTATCCTTTGCCGTTGGGAAACTTGGACCTCACGAAGTTGGTGTTAGTACCCGCTCAATGGGCAAAATCAGTGCTGCCGTAATTATGAGTGCAATTGGAGGCGGGGGCCATGTTACTGATGCCGCGGCCCAATTTAAAAATAAAACTAATGCCGAAGTAATCGAAATGATAAAATCAACAGTTATGGAGGGATAAAATGCGTGTAATTTTATTAGAAGATGTTAAAAAGCAAGGAAAAAAGGGACAAATAGTTAGTGTAAAAGATGGCTACGGAACATATTTAATTAATAACCGTTTAGCAGTTTTAGAAACCTCTTTCAGCAAAAAAGTATTAGATAGTCAAAATGAAAAAGCAGCTTTAAAAGCAGCTCAGGCTTTAAAAGAAAGTCAACAACTAAAAAAACAAATTGAAAAATTGGTTTTAGACTTTAAAGTGAAAGTTGGCAATAACGATCAAGTATTTGGGAGCATCAGTACCAAACAAATATCTGGTGCCCTTAAAGAGCAAGGAATCGATATTGATAAACGGAAAATTAAAATTGATACGCCTATTAATTCCTTAGGAATAACCAAAGTAGATATAGAATTACATAAAGAAGTAGTGGCCAAATTAAAAGTTCACTTACAAAAATGAAGGTGATAATATGAATCAAAAAACAATGCCGCATAATACCGAAGCTGAACAAGCAGTTTTAGGCTCCGTATTTTTAAGTAAATATGCTTTAGAAAAAACTTTAGAAGAGTTAACTAAAGATTATTTTTATACAGATGCACATAGTAAACTATTTGAAGTAATTCAATCATTAGCAGAGCAAGGAATACCAATTGATATTACCACCGTAACGGCTGAGTTAGATAAGCGCAAATTACTCAAAGCCGTTGGCGATGTTGTTTATTTAACCGAAGTAGTAAACTGTGTTCCCACCGCCGCTAATATTGATGAATATATTAAAATTGTCGAAGAAAATTATTTAAGAAGGCAATTAATTGAAACTGCCACCAAAATTGCGGGCACCGGTTTTTCATCAACCGATAATATCGGAGATATTTTAGATAATGCCGAAAAAGATATGTTTGCTGTCATTAAAAATCGTAAAGGATCAGAGTTTAGAAGCATTCAAGATGTTTTATTTAAAGCTCAGGCTGATTTAGAAGAGTTATCAAAACAAAAAGGAGAAATTACAGGCATCCCAACTGGTTTTTATGATTTGGACAAGCTTACTAAAGGACTTCACGAAAACGAATTAATTATTGTGGCTGCTCGTCCAGCGATGGGTAAAACCGCTTTTGCTTGTAATTTAGTTTGTAATATGGCCATTAATGCTAAAAAAAGCGTTGCGGTTTTTAACATGGAAATGGGAGCTGAGCAATTAATCAATAGAATGTTAGCTTCTGTTGGCCAAATTGAATTAGGAAAACTATTGACCGGTAGATTAGAACACCAAGATTGGAAACGGGTTAATGAAGCAATTAGTCGTTTAGCCGACACCAAAATTTTTATTGATGATACTCCCGGCATGACCGTGAGTGAAATTCGTGCGAAATGTCGCCGTCTAGCTAATTCCACCGACGGCCTTGATGCTGTTGTTATTGACTATTTACAACTAATTAATGGCTCTGCCAAATATGCCGGTCAAAGGCAGCAAGAAGTCTCAGAAATATCGCGCTCGCTAAAAACGATGGCGATGGAATTAAATGTGCCCGTAGTGGCTTTGGCTCAGCTTTCACGTAGTGTTGAATCTCGCGAAGATAAAAGACCCTTGTTATCAGATTTAAGAGAATCAGGGTCAATTGAACAAGATGCTGATATTGTAGCTTTTCTTTACCGTGATGATTATTACAATAAAGAAGCGGCCATTGATGAATATACAAGTAAAAGTGAATTTATTGTCTCAAAACATCGTAATGGTCCTACGGCCACTGTCGACTTATTATTTAAACGTAATACAAGCTCATTTTTCAATATGGAGCATAGTGAGTAGGTGATAGGGTGAAAAAAATTTCAATTTGGCTAGTTTTAGCAATTGTATTATCTGGAGTTTGTGTTTTAGGCTTTGGGTATCAAAAAAATTTAGAACCCAATAATTTTTATCGCGTGTATATGAATGAAGAATTTTTAGGCACTATTGCTTCAAAAACTGATCTCGAGGAGTATATTGATGATAATGGAAAATATTATAAAAATAAATATCAAGTAGACAAAGTTTATGCCCCTGAGGGTTTACAAGTGAAAAAAATTGCCACTTATTCCGGCAAGGTTACTTCCGTTAGAGATATTTATCAGAAAATAAAAAAAGAGGCTCCATTTACTGTTAAAGGCTATGAAATGACAATAAAAAAACAAACTGATGAAGATACAATTAAAGAGACCACGGTTAATGTTTTAAAAACTAGTACCTTTAAGAATGCCGTTAATACTTTAATTGATACTTTCGTGGGCAAAGATAAATATAAAGCTTATATAGATGATACGCAAGCTAAAATTGAAACAACTGGAGAAACTATCGAAAATGTCTATGTGGAAGAAGATATTACTGTTAAAGAGGCGCGGATTCCCGTTGATGAGACTATATATACCGATAGTACTGAATTATCTAAGTTTTTACTATATGGGGATAATTATAAAGAAAATATTTATACCGTTAAAGCTGGCGATACAATCGAAACTGTGGCTTTTGCCAATAAAATCAATGCAGCTGAATTACTTTTATCGAATGATAGTTTAACCAGCGAAAGTAATTTATTATATCCTGGCCAGCATTTAAAAATTGCCGAAACTAATCCTCAAATAAGTATTGTGGAAGAAAGTTATGTCGTTAAAGATATTGAAAGTGGCTATAAAACTGAAGAAAAATACGATAGCTCATTATTAATTGGTGACGATAAAGTTATTCAACAAGGTGAGAATGGCCTAGAAAGAGTTTCCCAAATGGTAAAAGAGGTTAATGGGGAAATTACTTATGTCGATCCAAAAGGTAAACAAGTTTTGAAATCGCCAGTGAATAAAGTTGTCTTAAAAGGTAGTAAATATGTACCTGATGTTGGTAGTTTAACCAACTGGGGCTGGCCGACTGATAGTGGTTGGACCCTTAGTAGCGGTTATTCATATCGAACAAGTCCAATTAATGGCTCCCGTGAATTGCATAGTGGTTTAGATATTTCAGGAACCGGTTATGGATCCAAAGTGTATGCGACGAATAATGGTAAAGTTGTCACAGCCGAATATCATTATAGTTATGGTAATCATGTGGTAATTAATCACAATAATGGTTATTTAACTTTATATGGTCATATGTCAAGAATTGCTGTTAAAGTTGGGCAAACAGTGGCCAAAGGTCAAGTGATTGGTTATGTTGGCATGACCGGGGCTGCCACAGGACCACATGTTCATTATGAAGTTTGGAAAGGCTGCCAATATTGTCATATTAACCCTGCGGTTTTGTATCCAGGAGGTTATAGATAATGAAAGTTTGTGTTTTAGCGAGCGGGAGTAAGGGCAACTGTACGTATGTAGAGACGGCTCAAACCCGCTCTTTAATTGATATAGGTGTCAGTGCAAGCTATGCGGAGAAAGCCTTAAGATCGATTGGGGTTGACCCCTCTTCGATTCAACGTATTTTTTTAACGCATACTCATTCTGACCACACTAATGGTTTAAGAGTATTTTTAAAAAAACATCATCCTATTTTATATTTTACGGAAAAAATGGATAATGAATTACAATTATTAGTCGATGATTTTGTTTATATTGATGGCGATATGCAAATAAATGATTTAGAAATCAAAGTTATTAAGACATCTCATGACGTTTCAGATTCTAACGGCTATGTTTTTATTTCCGAAGGTAAATCTTTGATGTATATGACCGATACTGGTTATATTAATGTCCGCAACCACGGTAAACTTAAAGATCATGATATGTATGTTTTAGAAAGTAATCACGATATTCAAATGTTAATGAATGGCTCTTATCCGCACTATTTGAAACAGCGCATATTAGGCTCTAAAGGCCATTTATCCAATAAAGATTGTGCCTATTATTTAACAGAATTTACAACCGATCGAACCAAAAAAGTTATTTTAGCTCATTTAAGTGAAGAGAATAATTGTCCTGAAAAAGCTTTAGAAGCTTATTATTTAGCTTATGAAAAAGCTCATAAAAAAGCTCCGCAAGTGGAAGTGGCGAAGCAAAAAGAACGAACGGAAGTTGTAAATTTATGATCAAAATTATATGTCCAGGAAAAATTAAAGAAAAGTTTTTGCAACAGGCCGCTGAAGAATATTTAAAACGCTTAAGTAAGTATACTAAAATAGAAATAATTGAGGTTAAGGATGAAGCTAATTTGGAAAAGGCTTTAAAAATTGAAGGTGAACAAATTTTAAAACATATTAAAGATAATGATTATGTTATTACTTTAGAAATTAAGGGAAACAAATTATCTTCGGAAGCTTTGGCCTCAAAAATCGAAAAAACTTTAATGGTTAATCCTAATATTGTCTTAGTACTTGGAGGCTCTTATGGTTTAGATGAAACTGTAAGTAAAAGAAGTGATTATCAGTTATCTTTTTCGGACATGACTTTTCCCCATCAATTATTTAGAATTATTTTATTAGAACAATTATATCGAGCCTTTAAAATCATAAATAATGAAAATTATCATAAATAAGTGAATAAATTTAAAAAAAACCACTCACTATGGAATAGAAGGGTGGTTTTTCAATGAAAAAAACAATAATTGCTTTAATCTGTATCAGTATATTTTATTTTCTAATCGCAGACTGTGTCAAAGCAACTGTGGAAATACCGGACGATGCAATTAGAATTAGGGTAGTTCCAAATAGTAATTCCAAATTGGATCAAGCGGTTAAAGGAAAAGTGCGCGATGAAATTGAGGTTACAATGTATAAGCTTTTAAAAGATACGCGAACGAGTGAAGAGGCGGCCGAAATCATTGAAAGTAATTTAAACCAAGTAAGAGAGCAAGTTGGCGAAGTTTTAGAGCGTGAAAAATATGATAAAAATTACACTGTGAATTTTGGTCTTAATTATTTTCCAGAAAAAGAATATAAGGGAATTAGTTATAAAGAAGGTTATTATGAATCTTTATTAGTGACATTAGGCGAAGGCCAAGGTGATAATTGGTGGTGTGTTTTATTTCCTCCATTATGTTTAATCGAGGCGGAGGAAAATGAAGATGTTGAATATCGGTCATTAGTAAAAGATTTGTTGGCCAAATATTTGTAGTAATATTAAATTTTACTGATAATATGATTTTATAGGAGGCTCTTATGGAATTATTATTGGTAATAGTGATTGCAGTCAGTTTAAGTATGGATGCTTTTTCTTTGTCTTTAGCTTACGGGACTTTGGGAATAGAGAAAAAACAGACTTATTTATTAGCCTTTATAGTAGGGGTATTTCATTTTTTCATGCCTTTGATTGGGATGTTTATCGGTGCCGGTATTATGAATTTTTTACATTTAAATCCTGATTATGTGGTGATGGTTGTTTTGGTAATTATTGGCGGGCAAATGGTAATCGAGTCTTTTAGAGTCAATGAGGAATTAAAGGTCATGCGAACGATAGAATTATTTTTATTTGCTTTAGCTGTCAGTTTGGATAGCTTTTCGGTTGGCTTAACGTTGACAAGTATTAGTCATCATTATTTGTTATCAGCTTTTATCTTTGCTCTTTGCAGTGCTTTATTTACTTTATTTGGTTTATTTTTAGGTAATAAAATAAAAAAATCAGTCGGAAAAATATCCACAATTATTGGTGGACTTGTTTTAGCCGGAATTGGACTATTGCATATGTTTTAATGTCAAGTGATTATCAAAGATAATTGCTTTTTATGTCAATTAAAGTTATAATTATTTATGGTGAAGAAAATGATAGAAACAATGGAAAAGATTTTGAAAAAAGCTCAAGCTGAACAATATGCAGTGGCGGCTTATAATGTGAATAATTTAGAATGGGCTCGTTTTATTTTGGAAGCTTCCGAGGATAGTAAAACTCCAGTTATTTTAGAAGTCTCAGAAAGTGCTGTAACATATATGGGAGGCTTTAATGTGGCTGCGCAAATGATCAGGGCTTTAGTTAAAGATTTAAAAATAACGGTGCCAGTAGCTATTCATTTAGACCATGGGAAAAGTGTAGAAAGTTGTAAGCAAGCCATTGATGCTGGTTTTACTTCGGTTATGTTTGATGGGTCACAATTACCACTTGAAGAAAATATTAGTAAAACGAAAGAAGTGGTTAATTATGCTCATCAACACGGGGTGACGGTTGAAGCTGAAATTGGAAAAGTTGGCGGTGAAAATAGTGAAATTGTTCATGCTGATCCTAACGAGTGTGTAAGAATTGTTCAAGAATCTGGAATTGATTTTTTGGCGCCGGCCTTAGGAAGTGTGCATGGCTTATACCATGGCGAGCCTCATATTGATTTTGATACGACCAAAAAAATTCGTGACTTAACTGGTTTGCCTTTGGTTTTACATGGAGGAACAGGTATTCCTGATGAGATGTTATTAGAAGGGATTAAAAGTGGCATCTGCAAAGTTAATATAAATACGGAGTTACAAATTGCTTGGTCTATGGCGCTTAGAAAGTATTTAAATGATAATCAAGAGGTATATGATCCTCGACCTATAATGAAATCTGGAGAAATGGCCATGAAAGAAGAAATTGTTTATAAAAATAAATTATTAGGATCATATGGTAAAGCTAATTAAAGGTATTTTTTATAAAATTATTCAAGGAAAAAATTACCTTGTTTTTTTTTTTTTT
>CALVJP010000028.1 GCA_944332215.1 uncultured Bacilli bacterium | reverse complement strand
CCACTTAAGAAAATGTTGTCTTTTGCTTTCGAAGGAATTACGTCTTTTAGTGTTAAACCAATTAAAATGATTATGAATTTTGGCATTTTAGTTAGTCTGGTTAGTATAATAGTCTTAATTTATGCCTTAGTGGTTAAGTTAAGTGGTAATGCAATTAGTGGTTGGACTTTTACGGTTGGTTCAATTTGGCTATTGGGGGGCATGCAAATGTTTGCTATTGGAATAATTGGTGAATATATAGGAAAAATTTACAAGGAAACAAAACATCGTCCCAAATATATTGTTGAAAAGATAATTGATTAGTATATTAATGATCGCGAGTAATGCATTTTAAATAAAAAGAAACCTATAAGGAAATTTGATAAAACAACCTTATAGGTTTTTTTGACCGAAAAAATGACGAATTGCAATTTATAATAGTAAAAATTAGTAATCATTTTATTTTGATTGAGGGTTTTTTCGAGATGATTTTAGTACTAAGATTTTAGGGTTAGAAGGAAAATTATAATTTTCAAGAATATCCGCTTTTAATTTTATTAATTCCTTTTTTGTAGTTTGTCGTGATGAAATATTTTTCTTAGTGTTGATATATGACTTTTCTTTAGTTTTTTTGAGATTATAACGGAGAATTGTTTTGGTTTGCCATTCATAAGATTTAGGATCCGCCTTTTGAGTTGAAAAGTTGACTGTTTTAGCCATTTTGGCATACTGCTTAATATTAGCAATTTCTAAAATGGCAGTAATTGGAATTAAAATATTGGAGGCTAGTAAAAATAATTCTGGATTAAACGTTACATTAGGTGTCATAAAGCCCGATACACTCATATAAGTACAAATAAGGGCCATAGATAGGGGCCACATTTTTAACTTACCTAATTTAGTACTTTTTGGTTTACTTCCATCAGTTATTGCTTTAGTATTAATTTTAGCAATTAGGCATTCTAAAACTCCGTTAATAAGTAATAAGGGGTTTTGAAATAAAGCAGGAATTATTAAAGCAATAGCGCCAATTTTATCACAGCTGGCATCTAAAACGGCCCCTCCTTTAGTCGGATGTTTTTTGACTTTTTTTGACCAAAAACCATCAAGATAATCGGAAATAGCATATAACGATACTAACCCTAAAGTTAGCCACTGGTTTTGCAAAGTAAAAGCCGTGGCTGGAATAATTAGAGCTAGGGGAATACGAATTAAACTAAAGCGGTTAGCCGCCTTAGCTTTGGGGTCTTGTAAACTATCAATGATGTCACTTAATACATTATCTTTATTTTGCCCATTTAAATTATTAATCATTTGCGTTAAACCATTATCTTGTTTTAAAATGGTTAATAATTTTTGTTCAATAAAACCTATTTTTTCCTGTTTTTGCATCCAAACCACCCTAAACATTATTCTAGCATGAAAATAGTTATTTGACAATTACTATTAAGGTGTAAAGTGATGTATACTCAAGATGAGAAACTATGTACTTTGTTACCTCCTTTTGTTATAATTATAACAGAATAGAAGAGGTGAGCTGGATGCAAAATGCTTTGGGAAAAATTTTTAATATTTTCTGTATTTTAGTCATTATCACGGTAAGTTTTATACCTGCTTTTGCGGTTGAAGCAGCTAATGCCTATTCAGTTCAAATGGTTTCTAATAGTGGAGCTAATCAAGTTATTGGAACATATGCAACTTATAGCGAGGCTGTTAAAGTCATGAATGCTCAAAAATCGACCAGTACCAGTGTAGCTTCAGTTTATAAAAACGGCAAAATCATTAATTCACGTTATGCAATTTTTCAGTTTAAACCAAATACAAGTACGTTAAATATGTATCAAACAATTGGCGGTAGTGCTTATACTTATATTCGGCCATCTAGTATGACTGATGCCGCTTTTATCGATTCGACTGAAAGTTATGCTTTAATTATGCACGAAGGCTTTAGAGGCTACGTTGATATTAATGCCGGAAATATTATTCCGATTTCATTATTAGCCGCTAATCAAGTGAAAATAACAGCTTCCGGCTTACGTTTTCGCAGTTCTCCTTCGCTTAGCGGATCAGAAATTGGAAGCATAACTTGTACAGATACCTTATTTAGTTATACGGGTAAAATCACAGCTGATGGGTATACTTGGTATCAAATATCATATAATGGCAAAACTGGCTGGGTAGCAGCTAGCAGCGAGTGGTTGACCGAAATTCAAGGCACCGGTTTAAATACCTACTATTATCGTTATTCAACCGGTAATTTGCTACACCGCTATGCTTACCATACTGGAACAACTTACACTGACAGTTTTATGAATTTAGGGCCAACCCCAACTTATTTAAATGAGGGCACTCATTATTATAGTTTTGATGGTGGAATATACTTGTATACCAATTTAACAACTATGTTAGATGATTACCGCAATAACACATATACAAGTAGTTTAAATGCCGATAACCCTAATTATCCATATTATTTATTTATGCCAAGTAAATCAGTGTCGAAGATTACGGCTGAGGATTTAAATAAACAAATTACTAATCCTAAATCGAAATTATATAACCAAGGAGCCGCCTTTAAGGAAGCAGAAAAATTATACGGAATGAATGCTTTAACCGCATTTGCTAAAGCTCGAACGGAAAGTTCAGATGGCATGAGTGCTATTGCTCAAGATAAAAATAATGTATTTGGCTATGGGGCCTATGATAGCTGCGCTTATAATTGTGCCAAGTCTTATGATAGTGTTTATGATTCTATTATGGACTATGCTAAAAATAGTCAAGGCAGTTATACGACAGCTGAAGCAGTTTATTATTTTGGAAGTCATCCAGGCACCAAAGGTAGTGGCCGTAATGTGAAATATGCTTCAAATCCATTAGCCGGAGAGCTTGAAGCTTCACAGACTTATATGGCTGATTTAAAAAATAATAATTTAAGAGACTATAAAGCTAATACTATTGGGGTTACTAAATTTGGCAAATATAATGTCCCGGTTTATAAAGAGGCTAATACTAATACAATCATTTATAGAATGCAAAATAATAATAGTTCACTTAAAGTATATGATGTACCAGTAACCGTTATCGATAAAGTGGGTGATTTTTATAAAATCTACACAGATAGTAATAGCTATCAATATGGTTATGTTAAAGTAAGCGATTTAAATGTATCTAATAATCAGCCCGTTATTTCAGCTACGGATAAAACGATTGCTTTAAATTCCAATTTTAATATCCTAGAGGGGGTAAGTGCATCTGATGTGGAAGATGGTAATTTAACTTCAAAGTTAATTTCAACAGGAACGGTGAATACGGCGCAAGTAGGGACTTATCCAGTAACATATACAGTAACCGATAGCAGTAATTTTAGTGCTTCAAAAACTGTTAATATTACAGTTAAAGGAGCCTCTGAACCAGTTATTATAGCTAGTGATAAAGAGGTTTCCCAATATACCAGCTTTGACCCAATGGAGGGTGTAAAAGCCACTGATGCCACCG
>CALVJP010000027.1 GCA_944332215.1 uncultured Bacilli bacterium | reverse complement strand
CCTTTACCAGAATTTCATGGAAAAAACTTTTTAACTAAAGGGGGCAGTAAAATTGAAAACTATTATATCGGAAACGCTTTTGTATTTGGAAATACGGAGGCTAATAAGATTTTAACCCCTAAGTATCAAAGCGATTTAACTTTTCAAAGTATTACGAAACCTTATTATGACGAGGTTAAAAATAAAGATGATTTAACAAAAATGCAATACTTGGATATGCACTTTTGGTTACCAAATGATATTTTATTAAAAGCAGATAAAATGAGTATGGCTAATTCATTGGAATTAAGGGTACCTATTTTAGATAAGGAAGTTTTTGCTTTGGCTAGCACGATTCCAACGGAGTATAAGTTAGCTAAAGGAACAACCAAATATATTCTGCGCCAAGCAGCATCTTCACACATTCCGGAAGAATGGTATAAAAGACCTAAGAAAGGTTTTCCAGTCCCGATTATTAAATGGTTTAGAGAAGAAAAATATTATAAATTGGCTAAAACTTTATTTAATGAAGATTTTGTAAAAGAATTTTTTGAAATTAAGAAAATTAATAAATTATTGGATGAACACTTTCAGGGCAAAAAAAATCATTGCCGAAAAATATGGACTATTTATGCCTTTTTAACTTGGTATAAGACGTTCTTTATTGAATTTGATCAATATAAAAGTCTAGCTTAAACTAGACTTTTTGAGTAATTTCTTTAATATAAATATTTTCTTGCCCGTCAATTAAAGCATCGACTACTTCTGTTTCGATTTCATCTTTAATGATTTTGCGAATTTTTCTAGCACCATAATCGTCATAATCAGAAAGTTTAACTATTTCACTGATAATCTTAGAGCCAATTCTAATATCGATTTTTCCACGATATTTATCTTTTAATTCTTTAAGTTTTAAATTAACGATTTTGATAATATCGTTCTCTTTTAAGCAATTAAAAGTAATGACATTATCGACTCTATTCATAAAGGGAATTGAAAATTTATCGTTTAGTTTTGTTTTGACTTTGTTTTCGTGACTAAATCCCACATTTATATCGTGAAAACCAACATTTGAAGTCATGATAATAACGACATTGTCAAATCTAATGACATTAGACTTACTATCTTTTATTTGACCTTCGTCTAAAATTTGTAAGAATAAATTGATAATATCATTATGAGCTTTTTCGATTTCGTCTAAAATTAATACGGAGTATGGTTTATTTTTTATTTCGTCTAAAATATTGGTGTTATCTTCGTAACCAACATAACCCGGAGGTGCTCCAATTATTTTACTGATACTATGAGCTTCGCGGTATTCACTCATATCTAATTTTATAACGTTGTTCTTTCCGACCAAATTTTCCCCAAATAATTTTGCTAATTCGGTTTTGCCTACCCCTGATGGCCCGCAAAAAAGCATGGAATAGCAACGGTCATTAAGACCTAGTTTAATTTTTTTAGCGATGTTAGCCGTGGCTTTCACGGCTGCATCTTGCCCAATCAGTTGATGTTTGATTATTTTCTCAGCCTGTTTGATAATGGCTTTTTTTTCGTTTAAAAGTTCGTAGATAGGAATGCCGGTTTTACTATGAACGACATTAGCAACATCCATTTTAGTGACTTTATTATTTGTTTTTTTATAAAGGGTTAATTCAAGGTTATTGATTTCATTCATTAGTTTAAATTCTTCGGTTTTATACGCAGAAGCTTTTGTAAAGTCATTATCAATAATGGCTTTTTTCTTGGCACTGATAATTTTTTGTAATTCTTTATTATATTCTTTATATTTGGCAAGATTTTTACCTTCTTTTAAACTAGCTTTGGCGCACACTTCGTCGAGAATATCAATTGATTTATCTGGCTCATTACGATTATAAATATATTTTCCGGATAAATGGATAATTAAATCGATAATTTCTTCATCGATGTTTACTTTATGATACCCTTCATAGATGGTTTTTAAATTCATAAGAATATCTCGCGTAGTTTCTTTAGTGGGTGCTTCGATCGTGACTTTTTGAAAGCGTCTTTCTAAAGCACTATCTTTTTCAATATATTTTTTATATTCTTCTGTGGTCGTGGCCCCAATACACCTTAAGGTACCTCTTGCTAAAGCGGGTTTAAAAATATTGGAAGCATCTATAGCCCCTTCGGCTCCGCCGGCGCCTACTAAAGTATGAGCTTCGTCGATGAACAGAATTATATCTTCGTTTTCTTCTATTTCTTTTAATATTTTATGCATTCTTTCTTCAAATTCTCCGCGGTATTTTGTCCCTGCTACACTGGTAGCCATATCTAAGCTAATTATACGTTTATTTTTTAGGGACATGGGAACGTCGCCTTTGACTATCATGCTGGCTAATTCTTCAACGATGGCGGTTTTTCCGACACCAGCTGGGCCGATTAATAAAGGATTATTTTTTGTTCTCCTAGAAAGAATTTCTAAAATTCTTTTTATTTCTTTATCTCGACCTGTAACGGGATCTAAATGACCATTTAAGGCTTTTTTATTTAAATCGACGCCTAATTCTTCTAATAAAAGTTTTTTCGCACTAGATTTATTGGTCAATTTATAAGTAAATTCGTTATAAAGTTCATCGATGTCGATATTCATGCCAATTAAAATTCTAATGGCAACGCCCTCACCTTCTTCTAGTAAGCTTGAAAACAAGTGATTAATGGTAACTACTCCACCATTGTTTTCTTTAGCATCGATGGTGGCGTTTTCGATTATTCTCTTTAATAATGGGGTATAAAGAAAAAATTCACTAGGTTTTGATCCTTTACCTATTATTTTAATAATTTCTTTTTTAAAGGTATTATAGTCTAAATCATATTCGGCTAGCCTCTCAGTAATTTCATTATTGCTTTTGAGGATAGCCAGTAAAAGATGTTCTGATGAAACATAGGGATGATTTAAGTTTCTCATTTCTTCTTTAGCTACAACTAAGGCTTTTCGTGCATCTTCTTCAAAATTGCCGAACATATTTATCTCCTTTCTTTTATATTCTATGTTTATAATG
>CALVJP010000026.1 GCA_944332215.1 uncultured Bacilli bacterium | reverse complement strand
AGGCATAAATTAAGACTATTATACTAACCAGACTAACTAAAATGCCAAAATTCATAATCATTTTAATTGGTTTAACACTAAAAGACGTAATTCCTTCGAAAGCAAAAGACAACATTTTCTTAAGTGGGTATTTTGATAATCCAGCTGCTCTTTCATGTCTCTCATAATTCACAATGGTAGATTTAAACCCTAAAAGTGGAATCATGCTTCTTAAAAACAAATTAACTTCATCGAATTTTTCTAACTCCTCTAAAGCACGTCTGGACATTAAACGATAATCGGCATGATTATAAACCGTCTCTACTCCCAAGAATTTCATCAACTTATAAAAGAGTTGGGCACTAGTGCGTTTAAAAAAAGTATCCGTATTTCTTGACGAACGTACGCCATACACAATTTGATTTCCGTCATAATAAGCGGCTATCATTTTGTCAATAGCTCCAATATCATCTTGCAAATCAGCATCTAATGAAATTACCATATTGGCATTAGTTTTAGCATACATTAAACCAGCTAAGAGGGCATTTTGATGACCACAATTACGAGATAATTTTAACCCAACAAATAATGAGTTGCTAATATGGGCATTTTCAATTAAAGTCCAAGTATTATCCTTTGAGCCATCATTTACCAACACTACTTTACTTTTTTTTGAAATAAGTTTGTTGGCCATTAAAGTCTCCATCTTCTTAGTTAATTCTACTACCGTTATTGGTAACATTTCTTCTTCATTATAGCAAGGCACAACTAAATACAAGACATCTTGCTTCACAATTTTTCAACTCCTTTAAATCGATATTCGATTAAATGTCATAAATAATACAAATCCAATATAAATAACATACAAAATAATTCCATTAATCATTTCAAATTTCGTTGATTTATATTTAACCCCAACCGCCATAGTGGCTAAAACGCCACCAATTAGGCCGCCAATATGGGCCCAATTATCGATGCCAGGCATTAAACCAAGTAATAAGTTAAGTATAATTAGAGGAATAATTTGCGATTTAACCACTGATTCTAAATATACACGATAATGATAGCCAAAATAAATAAGTGAACCTAGTAACCCGAAGATAGCTCCTGATGCTCCCACACTATATCCGGTACTGAAAAATATCGATAGACAGCTACCGGCTAAACCACTGAGTAAATAAACTAGCAAAAATTTACCTTTACCTAAGAAGCTTTCTAATTGCATCCCCACAATATATAAAGCGTAGCAGTTAAATAGTAAATGAAATATATTAGCATGTAAAAATATTCCAGTAAAAAGCCTATAATACTCACCGTTTATGACAGCAAACCGATTAACAGCTAACATTTCAGTTAAATTACTGACCAGGCTTAAGGCAAACAATAAAACATTAATGCCAATCAAAACCCATGTTATCACTGGTTTTTTCATTGTAAAAACATCTTCGTTCATTTTTGCATCTCCTTCGTTTTTCTTCGAAATATCGCCTGTAATTTTCATAAATAATTCCAGGCCTTTTTCTTTAAAGGTCATCTCTTTAGTAATATCTGGAAATGAATCAATAATAAAACGATACTTACTTAAATCTGTCTCATCTTCAATCATTGCCATATCCATTTTCGGAACATCTTCAAAATTATTGATATGAACATTGTCACCTAAATTGACAAAAATATTTAAAACTTTCATTCTAAATGAAAAGGTTTTCTTTTTTATCGCTTTCATTAAATGTTTAGTCTTTTTTATATCAAAAGCAAACTGTTCATCATTATGAATATAATTAGAAACAATACGCACAACTTCGTAATTTTCATTAAAATTTTCTAACCATATTTCCCCTTGGACACCTCTAATAATAATGGGACTATAATCCTTTTCTGAAATAAAGTAATGTAATAACTTCATTACTAGTTCATCGTTTTTTCCTGTTACCAGTTCATTCATTATATCGCCTCCTACTCAAAATGCTCCATTATTGTATAAAACTTTGCTGGTAGTTCACTTGTAAATTTCATATATTTTTTTGTTCTTGGATGAACGAATCCTAATTCTTTAGCATGTAAGCATTGCCCAGAATCATCAATCTTCTTGCGCCTACCATAAACGGGATCATTAACTACTGGATGCCCAATATAATCTAGGTGTACTCTAATCTGATGTGTACGTCCAGTTTCCAATTCTAATTCAATTAAAGTAGCCTCCTTAAAGCGTTTAAGAACGCGAAAATGAGTAATAGCCTCTTTCCCTTTAGGATTAATAGCCATTTTTTTACGATCATTTTCTGAACGACCAATTGGAGCATCTATCAAACCTGTATCATTTGGAATAACTCCCCAAACTAAAGCTACGTATTTGCGGTAAGTAGTTTTTTTAGCTAATTGTTGCGCTAAAGCTTCATGAGCCTTATTATTCTTGGCCACCATTAATAATCCCGTTGTATAAGCATCAATGCGGTGGACAATACCTGGCCTTGTTTCACCATTTGCATCGCTAAGTTTACAATGATATAAAAGTCCATTTACCAAAGTTCCATGATAATTACCCGGGGCTGGATGGACCACTATACCATTAGCTTTATTAACCACTATCACATCTTCATCCTCATAAATAATGTCTAAGTCCATCTTTTCTGGTTTAATATCTATTTCTTCTTCTACATGATCCACCCTAATTTCATCACCATTTTTAATTATATAACCGTTTTTCACCTTTTTCTGATTGACTAAAACTTCATGAGCCTTGATCATTTTAGCAACCTGATTACGACTTATATCCATCTTTTGGGCCAGAAAAACATCCAAACGTCCGACTTCTTCATTGACTATGTATATCATGCTTATCACCCTTAAATATCATTATGATAATCAGAAACGCAGCTATTACAATACACATATCAGCTAAGTTAAACACG
>CALVJP010000025.1 GCA_944332215.1 uncultured Bacilli bacterium | reverse complement strand
GAAATCACCTTAGACTATGGACAAGCTGAAGGAGGAAATATAAGTCCAACCAATGATTATTTAGTTACCTATGATTATAAATATAATGGAGGAGAAAGTAGTACAGCCGAAAATGAATATGTGATTGAAAACGAAGAATATAAAGTCAAAGGAGAAGCCAGCAAAGCAGGATATGAATTTATCGGATGGAATACCGATAAGAATGCCAAAAGTGGGATAGATAGTGTAACCATGCCAAGTGAAAATATTATATTATACGCCATCTATAAAAAAGAAGTAAATATAAGTTATGGAAAAGGGACTGGCATAAGTAGTATCAGTAAAGAAAAAGATACATGTGAGATGTATAACCAAGAAGCAAGCTGTGAAATAACTTTACCAAGCATAGACGGTTTAAGTGGCTATAGTGTTTTAGGCTGGTATAATGGAGATATTAAAGTTGGAGAAAGTGGCAGTAAAGCACTAGTAAGTAATAGTGGAACCTATACAGCTAAAGCGGAAGATAAGACAGTACCAACCGTTACCTTAAGTCCAAGTAGTCAAAGTACTTATGCAGCAGGAGGTAAAGCCATAACAGTAACCCTAGCTGATAATGGAAGTGGTTTAAAAGCCAGTCAGAATGTCTATTATGCATGGAGTACCTCTGCAAGTACAGCCCCAAGTTATACAAGTTACGTAACCAGTACAAATGCAGCTGGAGCCAAAAGTACAACCGTAACCATCCCAGCCAGTGCTTCATCAAGTTTAACAGGGACATATTATTTATGGATCAAATCAGGGATAAGTGATGTCTCAGGCAACTTATCGGCCCAAAAAGTGAGCAGTGCCTTTAAGTTTGATAATAAAGTACCTTCTTTAAGTGTGGCGACAAGTAAAACATCTAGCAGTATAACAGTAGTTGCTACAGCAAGTGCTGAAAGTGGGATAAGCAAATATGAGTTTAGTAAAGATGGAGGGACAACTTGGATAGATAATGCAGCAAATAAGACATATACCTTCACAGGACTTACCCATAATACGACTTACAGCATCAAAGTAAGAGTAACCAGTGCTGTTAGTAAACAAACAACCTCAGCTACGACTAGTGTTACGACTAATTCCTTAGAGATAACGTTTTCGACCACTAATAGCGGGACTACCAATAATACATATGACTGGAGCCAATATAAAACTGTAACAGCCAATTATTCAAATAATTGTGGTGTCGATGGAATAGAGTGTGAGTATAATTATCAGCTCAAAACTGGAAGAGTTAATACAATCAATGAAACCAAAACTGTCACAAGTGGAAATACTGCCAGCTATAAATTTGATTCACAAGGGACACTAATAGCAACCATAACCGATGGAACAAACACCGTAAGTAGCAGTTACACTATAAATAAAATAGGTGGTGTGGCTACCCAGCTTTTAAATAAAGGGATTGTTTCGTCAGGTAACGGTTTATATGTTGATCAGTATGAAAGCACCAATAATGACCGATTTGTTTATAAAGGGCGCGGTGACGACCTTACTAATTACGTCAAACTCCAAAATTTCGCACATAATACAGAAAATTTTACCGATTGGTTTAGAATAGTAGCAATTGAATCAGACGGCACAATAAAACTAGTGAGAAATAATAGTTATTATAATAATGTTCCATGGTCTACTTCGACAAGCGATTTGTGGCCTGATTCTAGTTTGCATAGCTTACTTAATACAGACTATAAAACAGTATTAGATAGTACTTCAGTATGTCCAGCTGGCCAATGCACAACATATTTTAATTCCCATAGAAATTGGTATTATGGTACTGTTTATTACGATGCTGATAAAACACAATCAGTAACAAAAACAATCCAAGCCGAGAAAGCATTAAGTATAGACAATAGTGATTCCATGTTTGGTTTATTATCCATAAGTGATTATATCAGAGCAAGTTCTAGCCCAACTTGTACCTCGATAGATGATACGCGAAACGGAAGATGTTACAATAACTGGCTTTGGCGTGCTTATGCAGTTGGTGGCGAATGGACGCTCCCAACAATGAGCGAGCATGGTAGCAATTCTAGTTATGTTGTTATATATAATACTATGTGGTATAGTGGCACATCGGCCGAAGAAAGTGGTGCAGGTTCAATGTCGGCGGAAGCCAAAACAACGGCCAATAAATCAGTTAGACCAGCTGGATATTATGTCGCCCATGCAACCATATTATCGGGCTCAGGTACCGGTGCTGACCCTTTTATATTTAGTGGAGCTTAAACATAATAAATTAAAATCATCTCTATTTATAAACGAAATAGAAAGGACGAAAAGTCAAATGAAATTATTGGAAAATTTATCATTTCGCCAAAAAATGCTAATATTAATTATAGTTTTAACACTTGTTATTGCCGCCATTTTATGTTTCATATTTAGCCTTGATAAAAAAGAAAAAGACACTAAAACCAGTGAAAAAATCACATCTAATACAAATCCAGAAATCATCAAAGAAGAGCAATATAAAGGCCTAAAATTTAGTAACATTACCTTAATTATCACCAAAAATACATCAACTTTATCAATGGATGTTACTAACACCGAAAATATAGAAAATTCTATTTCGCAAGTAAATATACCGCTCAAAGATAAAAATGGCAATGTAATTATAACGCTAGTAGGATATATCGGCGATGATTTAAAACCAAACGAAACAAGAACAATTAAGGCATCTACCTCAGCCAATTTAACCAAAGCAGAAATCAAAGAAATCACTGCTAGTGACATAGACTAAAATATAACTTAAAAAACGTCAACCATGACGCTTTTTTTCATAGATAATAGAAATCACATAGATAATAGAAATTTCTTGTAAAAACACTTTAAGTTTGCTATAATAAGCCCTGAATTATTAAATATTATAAGTATTAATTCCATATTTTTCCATAAGCGGATCAAAAAATAGATCATAAGGGAGTGGATAATAAGTTAATATCCCAAAAACAATATAAACCAAAATAATTCCGATAATACTAAAATAATTAAGATTTTTAAAATCATTTGCTCTTAAAACATAAAAACTAATTATCTCCGTAATAATAATAGTAATAAATAGACAAAGCAAATTAAGAATCATATTTTCGCCAATTAAATAATAAAATGGCAGATAAATAATCAAAAAAATGGGAATACTTAAAATAGATGAAACAAATAAACTTGTTAAAAAGTTATTGGTTTGTTTAATCCATTTTTTTAAAACAACATAATCAAAAATTCCGGCTAAAATAATGGCAGTATAAAGCATTTTCATATGCTCCCAAATACTTTCATTTACTGGAAAGAAAATACTAAATAAAGTATTTGGAAACCACTCATACATAAAATGCGTGATAAAACACAAGCCAAAAATTAAAAAAACATCAACAATCTTTAACCTTTTAATAGGCATAAAATCACCTCTTTTTACTTATTAGTATATGTTTTTTTATCATTTTTTATGTTTTTTTTGCCATAAAAAAAGGAAATTGAAGATGAATGTCGTATATTATATATAGGGAGTCTGATGCCTAGTGAGCTTTATTAGTCAAGAAAAAATCAATGAAATTAGAAATAGCGTTGATATTGCCAATGTTATTTCCAATTATATTTCCTTAAGCCCCCGTGGTAAAAATTATTTTGGAGTTTGTCCTTTTCACGATGACAGTAATCCTAGTATGAGTGTTAGTCCTGAACGTCAAATTTATAAATGCTTTTCTTGTGGAGCAACCGGCACCGTCTATAAATTTATCATGGACTATGAAAACATTTCCTTTATGGAAGCGGTAAAAAAAGTCGCTGATATGGCGGGCATTCCAGTGGAAATTGGACAAGCTAGAGTTAAAAAAAATAATCATCCAAAACTTAGAGAAATCTATGAGCTAAGTTTAAAATTTTATACCAATAATATCAACACCGCAAAAGGGAAAGAAGCAAAAAACTACTTATTAAAACGTGGCTTAAACGATGAAGTTATCAAAAATTTTCAAATTGGACTAGCTTTAAATAGTCATGATGCTTTAACTAAAATCCTTTTAAAAAAATATGACATCAAAGATCTTTTAAATAGTAGCTTAGTTGCTCAAAATGACTATGGCTATCATGATATTTTTTATGGCCGAATTATGTTTCCTCTATATGACTTAGAAGGCAACGTCGTTGGCTATAGTGGCCGCATTTATGATCGCGAGGACCCTTCAAAGTATTTTAACAGTAGAGAGACTGAAATCTTTAAAAAAGGGGAATTATTATACAATTATCATCGAGCTAAAGATAAAGCTAGGGCTAATAACCAAATTATTGTCATGGAAGGCTTTATGGATGTTATTCGAGCCTATACAATTGGTTATACCAATGTCATTGCCACCATGGGCACGGCCGTGACAAAAAACCAAGCTAATTTAATCAAAAAAATGGCCAAAGAAATTATCCTTTGTTTTGATGGCGATGAGGCCGGGGCTAAAGCTACAATTGCCTGTGCCGATGAGCTTTTAGCATTAGGGGTTACTCCTAAAATCGTTAGACTGGAAAATGATTTAGATCCCGATGAGTATATTCAAAAATATGGTAAAGCCAAATTTGATCTTAAATTAGCTAATCCTCTTAGCGTTATGGATTTTAAATTATCATATTTCAAAAAGGACAAAGACTTAACTTCTAGCACCGATGAAGCAAAATACATTAGTTCCATGATCGAAGAATTAAAAAAAATAACCGACGATGTTTTAAAAGAAGTAACTATCAAAAAATTAGCCGAAGAAACCAACGTTGATGAAAATTTTATTCGTCAAAAACTCGAAATGAATAAAGTCAAAGTTGTAAAAAAAGCCAAACCAAGCCTAACAGTCAAACTTGATAAATATGAAAAAGCTGAGCGTAACTTAGTGCATTATATGTTAAGAAGCCCAGAGGTTATTAAAATTTATAACAACCAAATTACATACATGCCCACTAAAGAATACCGCTTATTAGCCCGCGAAATTAATATGTTTTATAAAGAAAATGGGTTTATAAGTGAGGCCGATTTAATCGATTATGTTGAATGTGACGAAGACATTTTAAACACAATCAAAAAAATTAATGCCGCAGCCTTACCAGAAACATATAGTCTTCAAGAAATAGAGGACTATGCCAAAGTCATTAAAGATTATAATATCAAAAACGAAACAGCAAGATTAACCAAACAGATAGAAAAGGAAATTGATCCTTTAAAACGAGCCGAAATTGCTCAAAAAATTATCGATTTAAAAAAGGAGTGTAATCATGTTTAATGAAATAAAAACATTTGAAGAACGAAAAAAAGAATTAGTAGAAATAGGGAAGAAAAAAGGGAATATTACTTATGAAGAATTAGCCGACAAATTAAAAGGATTAGAATTAGATTCCGACTCTTTAGACGATCTTTATAACACTTTCAGCGAAAATGGAATTGCCGTCATTTCTGAAAATGCGAGTGATGATGAAGAGGATGATGGTAATTTAGACACAGAAATTTTAACCAAAGACTTAACAATTAATGATCCTGTTCGTATGTATTTAAAAGAAATAGGGCAAATAAAATTATTAACAACTGAAGAAGAATTGGATTTAGCTGACAGAATTGAAGCAGGTGATGAAATCGCCAAATCAACTTTAGCTGAAGCCAATTTAAGACTAGTTGTTAGTATTGCTAAACGCTATGTAGGCCGTGGAATGCTTTTCTTAGACTTAATCCAAGAAGGAAATATTGGCCTGATGAAAGCCGTCGAAAAGTTTGACGTTTCCAAAGGTTATAAATTTTCAACATACGCAACCTGGTGGATCAGACAAGCCATTACCAGAGCCATAGCCGATCAAGCCAGAACCATTAGAGTTCCAGTGCACATGGTTGAAACCATTAACAAATTAGCCCGTATTGAACGTCAATTAACTTTAGAGTTAAACCGTGAGCCCACTGAAGAAGAATTGTCTAAACGAATGGGCACATCAGTCGAAAAAATAAGAGACATCTATAAAATCAGTCAAGAGCCCGTCAGCTTAGAAACCCCAATTGGCGAAGAAGATGACTCTCATTTAGGCGATTTTATTCCCGATGAAACCAATATGAGCCCCGAAGATTTTACCGTCAATGAATTACTAAAAGATGAAATTTCTGAAGTGCTTCTAACTTTAACAGAACGTGAAGAAAAAGTTATCAGACTTCGCTTTGGTTTAGAAGATGGTCGTCCGCGTACTTTAGAAGAAGTTGGCCAATTATTTGGAGTCACTAGAGAGCGTATCAGACAAATTGAAGCTAAAGCTTTAAGAAAACTACGTCATCCATCACGAAGCCGTAAATTAAAAGACTATTTAGGGGACTAATGCGTTTATCAAAAAGATTAATGGCTATTTGTGATTTAATTCCAGCCGGTCAAAAAGTTATTGATATTGGAGCAGATCATGCTTTCGTGGATATTTACTTAAATAAATATAAAAATTGCCAGTGTCTAGCCACCGATATTTCAAAAGAGTGCATTCAAAAAGCCAAGAATAATATTCAAAAATACAATGTTAATGTCCAAACTATGGTCACTGATGGTTTAAATAATCTAAAATTAACCGATGAAATTATCATTATTTCTGGTATGGGGACTAAACGAATAAAAAAAATTCTCACTCCCGATATTACTAATGATTTGGTTATTTCTAGTCACACTAAAATACCTGATTTAAAAAAGTTTTTAAAAAGGAAACATTATAAAATAAGCCAAGAAAAACATGTTAGCGACAAAAAAACTTATACTATTATTTATGCCAAAAAGACCATTTGGGGTAAATGGTTAGTCCAAATAAAGAAAAAATTAAAAAAGAATGTTTGAATTCTTTTTAACTATTAACTTTTTCCGCTTTTATGATCTTTGGATTATCCGTTTTTCCTAAAAAATAGTCAATAGAAATTTGATAAAATTTAGCCAGCATATATAATTTGGCAATTGGAATTAAAGAAACGCCATTTTCATAATTCCAATAAGTAGACTGCCGATCACCTAAGATTTTGGCTACTTTTTCTTGAGATAATCCTTTTTTAAGACGAATAGTTTTTAAGCGCTGCTTTAAAATTTCATAATCTATCTTTTTACCAGCACCATTTTTGACATTAGATAAATTAGTTATATAATCGAAGCTAACCTCAAACAGATTAGCAAAATCATTTAATTTGTCTAAAGGAAAATTTGAACGACCATGTTCGTAGTCATAATAACTGTCCTCACTAATATTTAAAATTTTTGCTAATTGTTTCATTGTCATATCATTGTCGACTCTTAAATCATTAATTCTTTTAAACTTTATAAGCATATCGCTACCACCCAAGAATATTGTAATAATTTTTTATCACGATTTTTAAAGTGCCGGAGATATTAGGTAAAATTGCCATTTTAGTTGATTAAAAATTATTAAATAATTTATGATTTTAAACCTAAAAAAGAAAGCTTCAGCTTCCTTTTAAGCAAAAAACGTTGGACCACTATAATCATCTACAGTATCAGCCATTACACTTGCTTTATCATCAGCTTTTTGCTCGTCATTTCCCGTATTTTCTGCGTTAGGTTTATTACTAGCCATGTTTGACTGTGAAGGAGTATCAACTTTCTTAAATTCATTCATTACTCTAAACATTGTTTTCGCATTTTTCATTACGGGCGTTACTTGTTTAACAATTGGTATTGCTTGATTAATGATGCCAAGTGTCTTTTGGGTCCCATTTACAATGGTGCCTAAAGTTAAACGGCCACTCGTCGCTCCTCGTAAAGCCGCAAATAAACCAGGTCTGGCCACTGACGTCATTGGAGCCATCATATAATAGGGGTTGTAATAATTCATACACTTTACTCCTTTCTAACATATTATATGTTTTTGTCAAAAAAAGTTTTATTTCTGCCTAAAAATATGTTATAATTGTATGCAGTAGAATAATTAAGGGATAGGAAGGTGTACACTATGGGGTTAAAAATTTTACTTTTACCTTGTATTTATATATATCGGCTTTTTGCAGGCTTCTTTAAAGTCCTTCTAACCTTTGGTAAATATATTTTACAAGGTTTTTTCGTTCTCTTTAAACAAATAGGTAAATTTTTTAGTTACGTCTTTAATGGCTTTAAAGTCTTTCCCCTTATTCTCGCTAGTGTTTTTTCTCACGCTCTTTTAACAATCCAAATAATTGTTGGAACCATAAGTAATTTTAATCAAGCTCGTCAGCAAGAAAAAGAAGCTCGCAACAAAGAGAAAGCCGAACGTCATCGTCAGCTTTTATTAGCAAAAGCGCAAAAAGAAGCTGAAATTTCTAAACGTAAAGAAGAAGAATTAGTAAAAAAACTAAACGCCGCTGAAAAACGTAAAAAAGAGAAAGAATTAAATACTTATATTAATCAGGATGTCAAACTCGAGAAGAAAACTTTAGGCAAAGCCCTTGAAAATTTTGGTAATAGCATTATTAATGCGCCTAAAAACATGAGCAATTTCCTCAAAAATAAATGGAATAATCTTTCTTTCGTCAAAGAAGCTAATAATCGCCGGGATATTAACCGGGAAGTTCTTTTAATCAATTTTGATGGTGATGATGCGAAAAAAAGTAAAGTTAAATTAACATATGAATACGTTGTAAAAAATCCCGAAGGAAAAATTGTTAAAGGCTATTTTGATGCCTATTCTAAAGTAGAAGTCCATTCTTTTCTTCTAAGTGAAGGGAACATTGTTTATAGTATTAAAACATCCAAATGGATTCAACTATTACATGGTAATCGTGTCTCTTCCCATGCGAAATTTAAAACAAAAGATCTCATCTTCTTTTTAGCCCAATTATCGACCTACTTAAAAGCCGGGATCACCCTTGTTGAAGCTATCAAGATTTTAATTAGACAATTTAAAAATACAACTTATAAAAAAATCCTTCGAGGCGTTGTCTATGATTTATCCACGGGTCAGAGTTTTAGTGAAGCTTTAGCCAAACAAGGGGAGGCTTTTCCTAGATTATTAATCAACATGGTTAAAGCCTCAGAAATGACAGGAGAATTGCCAGAAGCCTTAGATGATATGGAAGCTTATTATACAGAAACAGAAGCCACACGTAAAGCTATGGTTAGTGCCATGATGTATCCTATCATTATCTTTGTAATTGCTATTGGAGTTGGCGTTTTCATTATGCTTTATGTGGTTCCACGTTTTGTTGAAATTTATGACAGTATGGATAATGCTCAAATTCCAGGAATTACTTTATTTGTCCTTGGCGTTAGTGACTTCTTAAGCAAATATGTTATTTGGCTTGGCCTCGGTGTTGTATTATTTCTATTACTATTCTTATATTTATATAAAAACGTTAAAGCTTTTAGAACAACTGTACAATGGCTAGTTATGAAAATCCCAGGCTTTGGAAATATTATTATTTATAATGAAGTAACTATGTTTACTAAAACCTTTGCTTCTTTATTGTCCCATAATGTCTTTATTACTGATAGTATGGATATTTTAAATAAAGTTACCAACAACGAAATTTATAAAATGATGATTTTAGATGCCATTACAAGTATTGCCAAAGGTGAGAAAATTTCTACGGCTTTCAAAGATCAATGGGCTTTTCCCATTCCCGCTTATGAAATGATTGTTACTGGTGAAAAAACTGGACAACTTCCAGAAATGATGCAAAAGGTTTCGGCCTATTATCAAGATTTACATAAAAATGCTATTAGCCGCATCAAAACTTTTATTGAGCCTGTAATGATAATTTTCTTAACCGTGATGGTTGGTGTTATTGTTCTTTCTATTGTTATTCCAATGTTTAATATGTATAATGCTATCCAGCAGTAAGGAGGCTAAATATGTCAATTGTACTTGCGATTTATTTCTTTGTTTTTGGAGCCGTTTTGGGCTCTTTTTACAATGTAGTGGGCTACCGCCTACCTCAAGGAAAGTCCCTCATTAGTCCCCCCAGTCATTGTCCAAATTGTCAGCATCGTTTAGGTGTAACTGAACTTATTCCCATTTTTTCATATATTTTTCAAAAGGGGAAATGCAAACATTGCCATCATAAAATACCGGCTTTTTATACCGTATTTGAATTTATAACTGGCCTTTTATTTGTTTTAGCTTACTTATCGTATGGTTTAACTTTAGAATTATTAATCGCTTTAACTTTTATTTCGATGTTAATAATTATTGTTGTTAGTGACTATATATATATGATTATCAATGATAGCGTTTTAATCATTTTTACTTTAATTTTAGCTTTAGAAATATTTTTGACTTATGATTTTACTACTTTAATTAATCATTTTGGTAGTGCTATTTTAGCCTTTATCACAATGTTTAGTTTGAAGAAAATAGGCGATTATATGTTTCAAAAAGAATCCATGGGTGGGGGCGACATTAAATTAATGTTTGTCTTTGGTTTAGTGTTAGGTTACCCCATGTCCTTGCTTTCGATTTTTTTAGGCTCGATTATCGGTTTACCAGCTTCACTAATTTTAATGAAAAAAAATAGTGAACACATTATCCCTTTTGGGCCATTTTTGGCTGCGGGAGCTTTAATTATTATTTTATGCCAAATTGATTTTGATACGATTTTAAAACTCTATGGGTATTAATTTATTAAAACTTTAACTTTAGAGTTTTTTTATTTACAAAGAAATATCAAAAAGAATTTTATCAAAACGTTTGTTTCAAGGCGTTTGTAGAGGTGGGAATATGCAAATAATAAAAGAACTGTAAGAAAGCATAAATTTTGCAAAAGTAAGGAAGTTATTGGGGAGTGCCAATCCGCTATTGGTCTATGAATGAATTTACATTCCATATTATACGTGTTATAATAAAATCAAGGAGGAAAAAACGATGTCAAATCAAAATCAAATATATAATTCATTAGATAAAAAGTCTATCACGGTAATGCGTTTAAACGCTTTAATTTCTGGCCTTATCATAATGATCATTGTCGGAGCGGTTATCTTTTTCATTTTAAGTAATAATGTTAGCTCACTTACTATTACGATTTCCCTTATTATTAGTGTCATTATTTTTCTAAATGTTCTGTTAAACATTATTTTATATCCTAAAATTCGTTACCAACGTTATAAATATCTAGTCACAGATGAAAAAATCGAAGTCAAAAAAGGACTTTTCATTATTACTAAATCTATTATTCAAATTAAAAGGATTCAAAAAATCGAATTAAGTAATGGGCCAATAGATCGTCATTATCATTTATCCAACGTCAATATTTATACTGCCGCCGGCGTAGTTGATATTAAATTTTTAAATAACAAAGAAGCTGAAGCCATTGCTGATCGTGTGAATACTTTATTAAAATATAATTTGGAGCAAAATCATGAAAACTAGAATGCATCCTTCCATTATTTTGGAAAAAATTTTAAGTAGTTTAGCTTTTATCGTCGTCATAGCTTTCTCAATTGTTATGCAAATGTTGCAAGATGGGGGACCAGAAGCTTTAAAAGAAACTGGTTTAGCAGTTCTTAAAATAGGAGATAGTTTAGCCTTTTTAAGCCTAGTTATTTTTCTTTTAACTTTAGGAGCTTTTACTATTTATTTTTACTTTGTTTGGCGTAATACTTACTTATATTTCGATCAAAATAACTTAATTATTGAAAAAGGCAAAATTTTCAAAAAAATTACCACTATTCATTTATCCGATATTGCTTCAATCAATATCAAACGCAGCCTCTTAGAGAAAATCTTAGGTACTTCTAATTTGAAATTCGTATTAAATACAAATAGTGATACAACTTTTAATAGCAAATTAGTTTTCAAAGATGCTGATGCTTTAAAAATAAAAAACACCATTCTTACTAAAATGGGCAAAGAGCCAGTTTTAAAAGAAGAAGAGTTAGAAAGTGTATTAAATTATACCGTTCAAGATGTTTTCCGCCATATGTGGCTTTCTATTGACCTTGGATTAATTTTGTTTTTGTTTGCTTTTTATATTGGAATTATTATGATTGATATTAGCTTAGCTGAAGGTGTATTCTTTGTTTTCCTAACTTTATTTTTAGTGGTTGGTCCTATTATTTGGAATTTATTTACTAACTTTTTAAGTTATTACAATTTTAAAGTTAGCCGTGATGAACAAACGATTAAGCTTGCTTATGGGGCTATTACTACCTATAAGTATAGTTTACCAATCAATCGTATTCATGCCGTGATGTTTAAGCAAACTTTCCAAGCTAGACTAACAAAATATACTGAAATTGAAGTAGTCAATGCTGGTATTGATAATTCTGAGGATCAAAATGTAAAAACGCTTATCAGTTTATATGTCAAAGAGCAAGAAAAAAACATTATCTTAAAAGAAATAGTTCCTGAATATAATCATAATATCATCATGCAAAGTCTTAATAAAGATGCTTTTAAGCAGTTATTATTAGCCAAAAGCCCTTGGTATTTAATTACTCTCGCCTTAAGTTTCTTTTCTCTATATTTTCTTATTCTGTTACCGCTTCTCGTTTTTATAGCATACTTGCAATATAAAACTGCCAAAATAGGGTATGATGATCAACTTTTAGTCATTCAAAAAGGTATTATTAATAAACGTTTAACGTTGATTAAATATGAACACATAGAACTTATGTCCATGAAAAAAACCTTAACTAGTTATTTTTTCCAAAATTATCTTTTGACCGTTAAAGTTGTGGGACCGGCAGCTAATAATACTTTTACAAGTTCGCTTTTTCCTAAAAAAATTGTCAATGAAATTATTTCCAAATATTTAGGGGGTTATCATGAACATTAATTATCAAAAAGTTTTAGATGAAACTTTAGCTAGTTTAAAGGGTAAACCAAAGCTCTTATTACATGCCTGCTGCGCCATTTGTAGTAGTTATGTTTTAGATTATTTATGCAAGTATTTTCAGATAACCGTCCTTTATTATAATCCAAATATTTACCCTGAAAGTGAGTATCAAAAAAGATTATTAACTGAAAAAAAGCTTTTACATTATCTTCCTAGCCATATAGATCTTCTCGAAATTCCGTACCAACCAGAAGAATTTTACGAAATAGCGAAAGGACTTGAAAACGAAAAAGAAGGAGGGGCACGCTGCTATAAATGTTATTATCTTAGACTTGAAAAAACGGCTCAAATAGCCAAAGAACAAGGCTTTGACTATTTCTGTACTACGCTTTCAATTAGTCCCTATAAAGATGCTCAAAAGCTTAATAAAATTGGCAAAATTCTCGAAACAAAATATCAAATAAAATATTTATATTCTGATTTTAAAAAGAAAGACGGCTTTAAAAAGAGTAATGAATTAGCATACAAGTATCAATTGTATCGTCAAAATTATTGTGGCTGTGAGTATTCAATGGCCCAAGTTTTAAGTGTAAAGTAAGATTTATTGAAAGAGATGGTCAAAAAAACTTTAATTATGATATAATGCAAATAAGAGATAAGCAGTAAGGGTGGGGGAAGTATGAAGCAGTTAAGTAGGAAATTCATTATAATCATTTGTATCATAGTTATTCTTTTTATCTTGGCTTTGCTTTTAAAACCTCAGCCGGAAATAGTTAAAGTCGGACCTATTCCCAAAGCATTTAATAATCCAACCACTGATTTACCTATTAAAGAGCCACGCAGTAAAGAAAAAAGAGAAAATACAATTCCTTCAGTGGTTTCTAATAAAACCATTTATTTAACTTTTGACGATGGCCCGAGTTATTTAACCAATAATATTCTCGATATTTTATCCCAAGAAAACATCCCGGCCACTTTCTTTGTAGTCGGAAGGCATTTAGAAAAATATCAAGCCAGTCTTAGACGTGCCTACCAAGATGGTCATACCATAGCATTACATACAAATACCCATAATTATCAGTATATCTATACCAGTGATGAAAACTATTTTAATGATTTAAAAGCTATTAGTGATAAAGTATTTAACATTATTGGGCAGCATTCACGTATTGTGCGCCTGCCTGGGGGGAGTTCAAATACCGTGAGCCGAAAATATAATAAAGGAATTATCACCCGCATTACTAAACAGCTAACAGAAAATAACTATTATTATTTTGATTGGAATATTGATTCCGGCGATGCCTCAGGACAGCTTTCAAAAGAGCAAATTTATCATAATACCATAGCTTCCTTAAAAGATGGCTCTAACATTGTTTTAATGCATGACTCAAATACCAAAAAGTCGACCGTAGAGGCCCTTCCTGAGATTATAAAATATGCCAAAGAACATGGTTATACTTTCGCGAGAATCACCAAAGATACCTTGCCAATTAGGCATCACATTAATAACTGATTTTGGGAAATTGTGTGATTTCACCGTATAAATGTGTTAAACATTAGTTAAAATGATACCGATTTATAATGTGGATAACAAACAAAGGTAAACCTTGTTTGTAGTCATAGCATAATCGATGAAATCTAAAAAGCAAGGGTTTCATGAACTCACTT
>CALVJP010000024.1 GCA_944332215.1 uncultured Bacilli bacterium | reverse complement strand
AATACATACTTCAGAACTAAAGAAAGAGTCCACCGTGAGTTGACTCTACTTTATGCGTGCATGAATCTGAAAAAGTTTGCATTACATCATTATGCTTAGTATACCTAGTATAAGAATATACTAAGTGTTTTACCTAATATAAGTAAAATTATATTGTTTTTTCAAAATAAAAGACAAATAAGTAAAATATTTACCTATTTGTCAACAGTCTGTACTAACTACGGTTAGTTTTTTTTGTTTATAAAATTTATTTATAACCGTTATAAATATTTAATATTGGTATTTTAGACAAAAAAATGTTATATTTATAAAAAGAGTTTTTATATAAGTGTTGAATAAATATTGGTTTATGGGGTATTTAAAAGATGTCGGCGGAGCTTATTTATCCGAAGCTGAATTTAAAGTAATAATAAATGATGTATTTAAAAATATTGCTAATATTAAATTTAGTAAATTTGACAACATAATGGGAAGGTACCTTATAGCTGAAATAGAAAAAATAAATGAGGTGGGATATAATGGCTATGAAAATTGAAATAGAGAAAAAATATTATTGTAAAAATGAAGAAAAATTAGTAATGTTGCTTGAAAAAAAAGGCTTGAAAAAAATATCCAGTGAGTTGGAAAAAGATGAATATTTTACAGACATTGATAGTGAATATATTAAGAACAGGACATGTTTAAGGTTAAGGGAAACAGATGACAGCTTAACACTAACCTTTAAAGGTAAATCAATGGAATTTGGTAATGCTTATGCTAAAGTAGAAAATGATATTACTTTAAAAAAGGATGAATATAATAATATACATAAAATTTTATCATCCTTGGAATTTTGTAGTTATACAATTGTCAATAAACAACGCTTAACTTATACAAAAAGGGAAAAAGATTATGTATTTAATGTGATGATTGACGTTGTAGATGAAATTGGCGGATTTGTAGAATTTGAATTGCTTTGTTATCAAGAAAGTTATGATTTAAATTTATTGAAAAAGAAACTAGATAGCTTTATTAGGCAATTTAACGAAATAGAATTTGAAGAGGCAAGTTTACCTTACCGAGATTTTATGGCTCAGGCCTTATATAATAAAATTATTAGTAATAGTATTCCTACCGCTTTATTAATCGACTTTGATGGAACATTAGTTGATACGGAAAAGACATTTTTTAATAGCTTTAAAAAAGTTTTGCAAGATAAATATAATGTTGAAATTAACTATTATGATTATAAAAAAAATGAATTGGAAAAGAATGCAGAGTTAATTAATAGTTTAAAAAGGTCGGGTAGAATAGACAAGACAGAGCCTTTAAATACAATAATGGATTATGTATATAAAGAATATAAAAAACAATTGTCATTAGCCATTACTAGTAATGAAGAAATTTTGAATTTTAAATTATTAAAAAGGCTTAAGCAAAAAGGTATGAAACTAGGCTTAGTTTCCACAAGTAAAAAGGAATATATTGATATTATTCTTAATAAATTAAATTCAAATGATTTATTTGATGTTATTATAGCCAGAGAGAATGTTGATAAATTAAAACCAGAGCCCGATGCTTATTTTAATGCTATGAAATTATTGGAGCTTAATGAAAATGAATGTATTGCTTTGGAAGATTCAAAAAGAGGAATAAAATCGGCCATAGAAGCTGGAATAAAAACGATCCAAGTTGATGGCTTTACAAAGGATAACGAAAATTATTATTCGGTGCCTAGAATTGATAAAATTAGTCGCTTGATATTAATTTTAATAAATAATTTATAGGTGCTTCATGAACATATACAATACTAATTTTGATTTTAATGCGTATAAAGCTTTTTATGCCGTTGCAGAGCATGGTAGTTTTTCTAAAGCCGCTGAAATACTCCATATATCACAACCTGCTATAAGTTATTCAATAAAAAAATTGGAAACAGAGTTAAATATACAATTATTTATTAGGATGAATAAAAAAATACAATTAACTGAGGCGGGTTGTCAGTTAAAGTTTTATTTAGAAAATGCTTTTAATAATATAATTGTTGGATATAAGGTACTTCAGGAATCTTCTAATCAACTTACTGGTGAAGTGACCATAGGAATTCATTCTCATGTCGGGACTTTCTTATTACCAAAATATATTAAACAATTTGTAAAGAGTAACCCTAAAGTAAAGATAACAATTTTCAATTCTACTACTGAAGATTTAAAAAAGAAATTTAGAAATAAGGAAATAGATATATTGATTTTACATTATGCTGTTTTCCCAAATGATAGCCCTTATTATGAAAAGAAATTATTTGAAAGTGAAAGTTGTTTTTTCTCAAATCGTTATTTTTATGAAACGGATAAAAATTTTAAAAAAAATCAACTATTAATTGAATGCCCATTAATTTTGCCGATTAAAGGTTTTGTGACTAGTAAGGCATTAGAAAAGGAATTTTCCAAACACAATATTCTTTTTAATTCTAACATTTACGTTTATACAACGGAAATGATGAAAAGCCTAGTCAAAGAAGGCGTGGGAATTGGCTGGGCTTTAAAAGACACAATAAAAGAGGAAATAGAAAATGGGATATTATTAGAAATACCAACCACCATAGAAACTCCCAAAATGACGTTTAGCATTGTTTACGATAAGAGGCTTATAAATAAAACAGCCTTAACATTTGCAATGTTTTTAGAACAAAATATTAAAAATGATAAATAAAATAACAAACCTGTATAATTATTTAATGTAAATATAATTCACCTTGAAATATACTTAAATATACTATATAATATCTCAAGTTTGACACTTACAGAAGGACAAAAAACTCCTAAGCCTTATAATATAAGGGTTTAAGGAGCTTTTAATTACTTAAAAAATGCGTACTACGATATGGTTTCTGAGAGTGTAAAATAAAGTGTGTAAGTGATAAAAAACCTTATGCACTTTATTTTACATTCTCATAAAAGTATAGAAAAAATTAAATAAACAAAAAAGCCAAATTACATTAATAATATTTAGTAGGCTTTTTTGTTCTAAATATTTTTATAATAATATATGGCAGTTTCTTTTTCAGATTCAGAATTTTTATCTTTAGATGGAAAAGTATTAGTTTGTATTTTAATAAAATTTTTATATCCCCAGTGAAAATATATTTGCATATTTCTAATTTCAATAGGAGATACACCTAAACTTAATTTAGTATATCCTTTTTGTTTTAAATCATTCTCCATAAAATGATATAGTTTTGAAAAATATCCATTTCCTTCATATTCTTTGTTGGTTCTAAAACCGCACAAATATGCCATATTATTTTCTAGTAATCCACTATAATTAGAAATCTCACCTTCAAATCCATTTTCTTTTATAACAGCAGTTGCCTCGCATATAATTTCATCATCAAAAATTCCAATATATCTAATTATACTACCATTATTAAATTTTCTAATAGCCTGTTTTTTAAAAACTATCCACATATTATTATTAGGATGCAAATTAATCTCATAATCGCATTTTTTAACCAATTCATCTAAAGTAGCAATTTTACAAATGTATTGACTCATTGTTCTCACTTCTCTCACTTTAATTAATTATAGAAATTATATCACAAATTTATTAAAATAATTAAAAACATTGTAAAAACTTAATAAAAAAGCTTACTCAAATGATTAAATATAATTATTTAATTTAGGACATGCACAAAGAAACAATTTTCAGAAAAAATACGGAAATTTAAAAATAATTTTATGACTTGAAAAATATAATAATTGTGATATAATTGATATAGTTTTTAAAGGCAATGACCAAAGAGTAGTATTAAAAGTAATTATTTTTTAGAGAGTCGGTTTAAGGTGAAAGTCCGATAAATAATCTTTTAAGAATTCACTTTGGTAGTCGTATATGCAAAGATATACCGGTGGTGCGTTATAACTTTTGAGGTAAGTTTTACTTACAAATTAAGGTGGTACCACGTCAATCACGTCCTTATATAAGGAGGTGTTTTTTTATTTAAAAGAGGAGGAATAAATATGCCATTAGAAAACATTTTAACTGAAATGAAAAAAGCTATTAGTGAAATAACTGATGAACAGGCTTTAAATGAAATTAAAACCAAATATTTAGGGAAAAAAGGTATTATTACAGAGTTTTCCCAAAAAATTAAAGATTTGCCTTTAGAAGAAAAGAAAACTTTTGGAGCTAATTTAAATAAAATCAAAACTGTGGCAACTAACTTAATTGATGAAAAAAGATTAGATTTACAGCAAGCTATTTTAAACAAAAAACTCGAAAACGAAAGTATTGACATCTCACTTCCCGCCACTAAAATACCGTTTGGCTCACCAAGTATCATGGAAAAAATTATCGAAGAAATCGAAGAATTATTAATGTCAATGGGCTATGATGTTGTTGATGGACCAGAAGTTGAGGAAGATAAATATAATTTTGAATTATTAAATATTCCAAAAGGGCACCCCGCTAGAGATGCCCAAGATACTTTCTACTTGCAAGACGAAGAAATTCTTTTACGCAGTCAGACCTCACCCGTGCAAATTAGAAGCATGCTCGCTGGTAAAGGCCAGAAACCAATTAGAATGATTTGTCCAGGAAAGACCTATCGCCGTGATAGCGATGATGCGACACATTCTCATCAATTCATGCAAATTGAAGGACTTTTAGTTGACCACGAAGTTAGTCTTTCTGATTTAAAAGGTACTTTTGATATTATTGCGAAAAAACTTTTTGGAAAAGACTGCCAAACAAGATTTAGACCTAGTTATTACCAATTTACAGAGCCCTCAGTAGAAATGGATATTAGCTGTCACCATTGTAAAGGCCAAGGCTGTCATATCTGTAAAAATACAGGTTGGATTACCGTCTCTGGGGCAGGTATGGTCCATCCAAAAGTGCTTGAAAATTGTGGCTATGATCCTAAAAAATGGCAAGGATTTGCCTTTGGTTTTGGGGCTGAGCGCTTAGCCATGGTTAAATATGGAATTAACGATCTTCGGGTTTTCTATACTAATGATTTAAGAGAAAGCCAAATTTTTGATAGAAAGGAGATGGACTAATGATTGATTTACAGTGGGTTAAAGATTATATCGACATTGAAGATGAAGATTTAGAAGCTTTAGCTGTTAAAATTACTGAAGCGGGCATCAATATTGAAAAAGTCATTACCAATCATATCGATAACTTAATTATTGGTGAAATAATTAAATGTGAAATGCATCCAGATTCTGATCATTTACATATTTGTGAGGTTAACATAGGCAAGGAAACTTTGCAAATAGTTTGTGGGGCGCCTAATGTCAAAGTGGGACTTAAAGTCATTGTAGCTTTGCCTGGGGCAGTTTTACCTGGTAATTTTGTCATCAAAAAAAGTAAAATTCGTGGAGTAGAATCTAACGGCATGATCTGTGCCCTTTATGAATTAGGTTTAGAGGAAAAAACTGATGAAGCTTATAACCGCGGAATTGAAGAATTAAGTGCCGAAGCTACCGTCGGAGAAGATCCTTTAAAATTTTTGAATTTAGACGACACTTTATATGAGTTAGATGTCCATAAACATCGTAATAATGATTGCTATTACCATATCGGTTTTGCCTATGAAATTGCTTGTATTTTAAATCGAAAAGTTAATTTACCTGCGCAAACTACTAAGCCAAGTGCGGATAATATTAAAAACCATTTTCAACTTAAAGTCGATACGGAAAAATGTCCTTTATATCTAGCTAAAATGGTGACCAATGTTCAAGTGGGAGAAAGCCCAGAGTTTATAAAACGCCGTTTAAACGCTTATGGAATGCGTTCAATTAATAATGTCGTTGACATTTCCAATTATGTTATGCTTGAATACGGGCAACCCCTTCATTTCTTTGATAAAGACGCTTTAGGAGACAAAATTGTCGTTCGTGATGCTAAAGAAGGGGAGTATATCAAAACTCTTGACGGCCTTGATCGCACTTTAAAGGCTTCTGATATTGTCATTACCGATGGGGAAAAACCCGTTTGTATTGCTGGGGTCATGGGCGGTGAAGAAACCGAAGTTACAGCTAATACCAAAACAATTTTAATTGAAAGTGCGATATTTGAAGCTACGAGCATTAGATATACGGCCTCTGCGCTTGATCTAAAAAGTGAAGCCTCAATTCGTTATGGTAAAGGTTTAAACTACGAATATACCGAAAGAGCTATTGAACGAGCTTGTCATTTGCTGGAAAAATATGCTAATGCTACTGTATTATCGGGTACGGTAAGTCACGATAAAGTTGACAAAACACCTAAAGTGGCAACATTTACTACTAAAGAAATAAATGCCATGTTGGGGATTACTTTAACCGATGAAGATGTTAAAACGGAACTTAATCGTTTAGATTTCCCTTTCACTTATCAAAAGGGTAAGTTTAAAGCAACTATTCCACCACGTCGCTTAGATGTTGATCCTTATGTGAACGATATTGCTGAAGAAGTTGGACGTCTTTATGGCTATCATAATTTAGTTTCCACTTTGCCTAAATGTCCTATCAAAAAAGGTGAATATGTTGGTGATGTTAAATACCGTAAAATCATTTCTAAACGTCTGCGGGCTTTTGGTTTAAATGAATGTAAAACTTATACCTTAACTTCACCAGCTATGGCCCAATTATTTAAATATGAAGCTAAAGAAAATGCGATTTTGCCTAACCCAATGAGTGTTGACAAATCGGTATTAAGAACTACGCTTATTCCTTCATTATTAAATGTCTATGATTATAATAAAGCACGTAAAGTAAATGATATTATGCTCTATGAAATCAGTAAGACATATGATGTTAATTATGAAGAAGAAAGCAAAATTGCCCTTCTTATGCATGGTAATTATATAATAAACGAATGGCATAATCAAAAAATAGGCGCTGATTTTTATTTACTTAAAGGCCTTATTGAAAACCTTTTAGATTATTTAGGCTTTAAAAACCGTTATACTTTTGAAAAACAAGTTATTCAAGACCTTCATCCTGGGATCTGTGCTTCTATTATGCTAGACCGTAAGCCAATTGGCATTATTGGAAAAATTCATCCATCGATAAAAAAAGAGGATATTTATGTGGCTGAATTATCTTTAAATGCTTTAATGGATAAGACTAAACCCCTTAAATTTAAAGAGGCTTTAAAATACCCTGGCATTACTAAAGACCTGGCTTTTGTTTTACCGCAAGATGCTTCTTCCAAAGACATCGAAGAAGTTATTAAGAAAGCTGGGGGCCGTTTACTAACTACTTTGAAAGTCTTTGATGTTTACACTGGCGAGAATATCCAAGAAAATCAAAAGTCTATTGCTTATTCTTTGACTTTTGCTGATCCTAATCGTACATTGACTGAAGATGAGGTAAACCAAGTATTTACAAAGGTTATTGACGAAGTTGAAGCTAAAACAGCAGCGGTACTACGCCATTAATCAAATGTGTCAAGTCGTTAAATAATTTTATTCAAAAGGATAAATTTCTGGATAATTTTACCAATTTCTATGCTATAATTAAAAAACCGGCCGTTAACAACATAGAAAGGGGTAAAAGGATATGCTGGAAACAATTTTAATTAAAAGTACCCAAAATTTGAGTACTTTGTTTGGCACCGTGATTGGCGTCATCCTGATTATCATATTAGCCTTAACCGGTTATATACTATTTTCTAAGAAGAGTCTTTGAGATTAAGTTAGAGCTACTTGTAAATTTACAAACGGCTTTAAATAAAAAATGATGAAAAGTAAGGTGACTTATGACTTGCTAAACGATTTAAGCGTAAAGTACCTTACTTTTTGTTATAATAAATAGAACTATTATTTTCTATAAAATATATAGGGGAGGTTTTTGAATGAATAAACTAAACCAGGTATCTAAAGAAATTATTACAGTGGAAATGCCTAATGGTTATTATCTTTTTAAGTTAGGGAAACTTCTTGATGATAAAAAAATCAGTATTAATCGTTTTATGCGTGAAACTAATACCGATTTTAAGACAATAAAAAAACATGCTAATGGACTAGTTTCTCAAATAGATATAGATGTAATTGATAAATGGTGTGCCTATTTAGAAGTTGAGGCCATAGATATTTACGAATATAAAAGAAAATTGTCAAAAAGCTTTCAAAAATAAGACTTTAATTCACGAGCCTAAGGCAATCGTTCACATAGATTTTTTTATAAAAAAACCGAATCTTTAAGATTCGGATATATTTTTAAATGGAGGACGTAGTCGGATTTGAACCAACGATCAGGGAGTTGCAGTCCCACGCCTTACCACTTGGCTATACGTCCATTTAATAATCAGGTATTATCATTGTAATATAATTTTAAAGCATTGTCAATCATTTAAATTTTAAAAATCTTGTTTTGGCCTGTAAACTAAAGCTGTAAACAATTTTTTTAAATTTAGGTTTACATTTACATTATATGTAAACTGATGAAAAATTCCACTTCTTTTTCTGGAATACTTGTTAAATTGTCGAATTTGGTTTATAATTATTTAGACAGTATACGAGGAGGAAGAAAAATGAAGAAGTTAACTCGTCATAAATTAGCTTTTGTTATCACCTTAATTATAACCCTTATTTTATTAGGTTCAACCGCTTTTTTAATCTATAATGTTTTATTATTAAAAAGTATTGAAACTGTTTTAAGAATTATGGCAATTGTCGTGTTATGTATTGTAAATCTCATTTTAGTTATTTTAGCAATTAGATTTTTAAAACATTTCAAAAAAATAAAATTAATCATCGTGCTTGTTATTATGCTGATTTTAACTGGTCTAGCTGGCTTTGTCAGTTATAATATTAATAAAGTATATAACTCGTTATCAAAAGTGTCTGATACTTCAGACTATACTACTTATTCAGCTAGTTTGATTACTTTAAAAGATAATAAAGCAGAAAACTTAAGTGATATTGATGATGAAACTCTAGGTATTTTATCCGATGAAAGTAGTATTGAAGGCAACATAATTCCAAATGAAGTAATAGAAAAGAAAAATCTAAGTAATAAAACTGAAAGTTATGATAGTTATATTACAATGATTGATGATTTAAAAGCTGGAAAAATCAACTTCATTTTTGTTCCAACCAATTACAGTATCATGTATGCCAGTATGGAGGGCTACGAAGATTTAGCTGATACAACTAAAATCATTTATACACAAACCAAAAAGGTTAAAAAAGAAAAAGAAGAGGTTGCTCAAACTAAGCCCATTACTGAGCCTTTTACCATTTTATTAATGGGGGTTGATTCTGAAAATGAAGGTATTGCTAACAGTGCTTTCAATGGCGATTCTTTAATGGTTATTACTTTTAATCCTAAGAATCTTACAACGACTATGTTAAGTATTCCTAGAGATTCTTATGTACCGATTGCTTGTTTTAATAATCAAAGAAAAAATAAAATTACACACGCCGCTTGGAAAGGCGAAGAATGTATGCAAAGCACCATTGAAAATCTCTTAGACATTAATATTGATTATTACGTTAAAATTAACTTTAAAGGTGTAGTTAAATTAGTTGATACTTTAGGCGGCGTCGAAATTGATGTACCATATAATTTATGTGAACAAAATAGTAATCGCCAGTGGGGATCAAATACAGTTTATATTGAGCAGGGACACCAAACCTTAAATGGTGAACAAGCTTTAGCTTATGCCCGAAATCGACACCCTAATCCGAGTAAGTGTTCTTCCAAATGGACTAACTATACCAGTAATGACTTTATTAGAGGTCAGCACCAACAAGAAGTTGTCACGGCTCTCTTAAACAAATTTAAATCCGTTAAAAGCTTAGATACTATTTATAATCTTTTAGACACCATCAGTGCCAATATGTCAACTAATATGGGAACAGAGCAAATATTATCATTATATAATGTTTTCAAAGATATTTCGGCTAAAAGTGGTGAAAGTAATGACATTGCTGATCTTCTAGGAATGCAAAAATTATATTTGAATGGTTATGATCAACGAATATATGACTATGGTGGGACTAATCTTTCTTTATATAATTATGTTTTATATGATGATAGTGTTAAAGCTGTATCTGAGGCAATGAAAGTCAACTTGGGTCTTAAAAAAGCTAAAACAGTTAAATCATTTAGTTTTAATATTAATAATCCCTATGAAGAAGAGGTTATAGGAAAAGATAAAACTTCTGAAACTTCATTAGTTTTAGTACCGAATTTTGTTGGTAAATCCCTAAGTTATGTTAATTCATTCTGTGGAGCTAATGGAATTAAAGTCAATGTTAATGGTAGTGCTACGGGAACTGTTATTTCTCAAAATGTTCCAGCAGGAGCCAATGTTGAAGATGTTGGTAGCATAACGGTAACTTTATCTAGCGGAAATTCATCATCCAGTACTAGTAGTTCTAACACCACAGATACAAAAGAGACTACAACCGATAAAGAAGAGAATATAGATAAGGATCCTGATGATAACGAAGAGAAGGATGATGAAGAGGATATTACCGAAAATGTTCCTGGTACCCCAAATACTGACAGTTAAAAAGTAACTACGGTTGCTTTTTAATTTGACTATAATTATATATTCATATAATAAAAACGAGGTAATAAGTGCCTGAACATGAAATTAATTATTATCAAAATGCTCTTTCTAGTTTTCCTGATGCTAATGGCAAATTAAAACAAGTAATAATTTGATTTACTTGTTAATTGAAAATATTGATAGATTATTTTAAAAAGTGGGCAAATAAGCTCTGAAGAAATCGCGCCAATTTTAGTAAAGATATTTGTACTGATTAATGACCTTTTTTTAAAGTTTTAGGGGTGTTTTGAAGTTGGGTAAATTCCCCATGCGCTTTGCTGTCAGCTTGCATATATGCATCCATTACCATGTTAATTGCCCGTTCTATTATAGAAGCATTTTTGGCAATAAACATTTCTTTGGGGGTTAAGTCATTTTTATGACCAAATCTTGGGGTTAAAGCGATTAAATCTAATTTTATTTTTCTTAATTGTTCGAAATTATATTTTTGAATTAATCTTTGGGCTAAAGTGCGACTCATTTGTACTTCTTTTTCTTCTTTGGTTAATATTTTGATCTTAGGCCTTCTTGGAATTACTCTTGGTGGAATAGGGGGAGTTTCTTTTGACTCTGGCTTATTAAAAGCTTCTTCTAGTGTTTTTTCTTCTGGCATTTTTATAGGTCTATTTTCACTTTGTAAGGCTCTAACAAGCTGACTTACTAAACTATCATCGTTTGGAGCCACGCTTTTTTCTTTAGGATTATTGATTTTTGTATTCATATACTCATTCCTCCGTACTTAGATATTATAACAACTTTTGTTAAAAATTCAAGGCTAAATGTTAAAATTCGTGCAACTTCTGGTTATTTTTATGTTTTATTATTTAAGCGGTCTTGTATAGCTAGAATTAAAATGGTATATTTATATGGAGGTGAAATCATGGATATTACGATTAAAAACGAAAGTGATAGATTTAACTGCCGTGTTGGAGCTATTATTTATAATGAAAATAAAACTAAAATATTATTAGAAAAACAAAAAAATGAAATTTATATGTTTCCTGGAGGCCGTTTAGATATTCAGGAGGATAGTAACAAGGCGATAAAAAGGGAATTAAACGAAGAGCTTAATCTAAAGATAGATTTAACGTTAAAATATATTATTGAAATGTTTGTAAGATCCTCAAAAACTAAATACCATGAAATTGGATTTTATTATTTGACCCAAATAAAGGAAAGCCAAATAGGGGATGGCTTTAAATCTTTGGATGGAAATGGTGTTTTTTATTGGATCCCAGTTCATGACTTAAATAATTATCATATATTAGCTACACCAATTAAAAATAAAATTATTCAGGAAGAAATTGATAATTTAGAGCTTGAGCATTTAATATATAAAGAATATTAAAAATTGCCATGTTGGGCTTCTAAGTATTTTTAATAAAAGCTATTGTATTATATCAAATTTCCATGATTGTTGAGTGTTTGAAAGTATTAAAATAAAACTAAAAGAATCGGATTTTAGAGATAAAAGATAACGGTGTGGTATAATTGAGATGTAATTAATCTTTAAGGAGGTAATAAAGTGCAAGAAGAAGTAAAAAACGAAATTCGGGCTTTGGCAAAACGTTATAGAGAAGAATTAAATTTGAGAATTAATGAAAGAATTACAGAAATGGCAAATGATGATAATTCACATTTTTTAATCTATAGAGTATTAGGCATTCCAATGGATGAAGGCACTAATATAGATGTTTATCAAAATAAAGGCCGTTTTTTATATAAGTATGCCGGTAGTTTTTTAGAAGCAGCAACAATAATATGCTTTAAAAAGGCTTTTCCTGGCACTCAAGAAAAAGTTATGATTGAAAATACAATAGGAGTTAAACCTAAACGTTTTGAAATTGATTGTTTGGTAAATAACAATGCTTGTGAAATAAAATGGAGAGATGCAACTACTGATGGGGATCATATTACAAAGGAGCATACTAGAATAAAAGTAATTAAGGAAGCTGGTTATAAGCCAATAAGAATTATGTTTTATTACCCTAACAGAGCTCAAGCTATTAATATTCAAAAAACTTTAGAAACTTTATATCATGGAATTGGTGGAGAGTATTATTATGGCGATAGTGCATGGGAATATGTTAAAACACAAACTGGAATTGATTTAGAACAAATTTTAAAAGAATTGGCACTTGAGGTTGAAAATGGACATGATAATTAAAGGCGATTGCTTATTAGAATTAAAGAAAATCAAAGATAATTCCGTAGATTTAATATATTTAGATCCCCCTTTTTATACGCAAAAGAAGCAGATTTTATCTAAAAAGAAAAAAGAAGAAGTAAAGAAATATGCATTTGAAGATTCTTGGAATAATATTGATGAATATTTGAATTATATAAAAGATAGACTTGTAGAATGTCGAAGGGTATTGAAAAAAACAGGAAATATATTCTTGCATTGTGATAGGACTGCTTGTCATTATCTTAAACTAGTAATGGATGAAGTATTTGGATCAAATAATTTTCGAAGTGAAATAATATGGACGTATAAAAGATGGTCAAATTCAAAGAAAGGGTTATTGAATTCGCATCAAAATATATATTTTTATAGCAAAACATCTGATTACAAATTTAATACGTTATATACAAATTATTCTTTAACCACAAATCTTGATCAAATCTTACAAAATAGAGTTAAAGATAGTGATGGAATAACCGTATATCAAACTGATAAAGATGGTAATATCATAAATAATTATGATAAAAAAGGAGTCCCATTATCAGATGTTTGGAATATACCATATTTGAATCCTAAAGCCAAAGAACGTAATGGTTATCCTACGCAAAAACCTATTCTTTTGTTAGAACAAATAATTAAAATAGGGTCTAATGAAGGTGATTTAGTTCTTGATCCTTTTTGCGGAAGTGGAACAACTTTAGCAGCAGCGAAATTACTTAAAAGAAAATATATTGGTTTTGATGTTTCAGATGATGCAATTAATTTGTGTAAGGAAAGATTATCTGGGAATATTGTAAAAACTGATTCAAAATTATTAGAATATGGTATTGAAAAATATAATAATAAAACAAAAGAAGAACAATATATAATAGATTTATTTGATGGTTTACCAGTACAAAGAAATTCAGGAATAGATGCTATAATACCATCTAATGACAGTGATGAAGTAATTGCAATTAAATTTCAGAAAGATGATGAAACTTTAGAAGAGTGTATTAGTAAAATTAACAATGCTTGTAAGATTAAAAAAATAAAGAATAAAATTATTATTAAAAATAAATCTAAAAGAATAACAACTGTATCTGAAAATGGCATAATCAATGATAATCATGATATAATAATTTTGTCATCATATAAAGAGTTAATAACAAATTTAATAAAAAAAAGGCGTATTTGACGGGCTGTCATGAAATAATTTTCACATAATTTCTTTTCGTTAACTAAAAAGTAAAGTGCAAAATCGGGTGAATGAATGTTCGAAAATTATCTTTAGTTTTGATAAAATTTGCACCTAAAAGCATTCAGCCACAATAAAACCCTTGAAAAATCAAGGGATAATTTCAAATGGAGTGGGGATGCAAGAAAAGTAAGTTGTCTATAAGACATAAATAAAATTGTCAAAGATCTAATTACAATATTTACGAAATCTATCTCGAAATCTATGATGGACATCTAACTGATTTTTAACCATAGACTAGTTTTGGACATAGTCAATAGGCAGACACATAAATCAATCATTTATACAATAAAAAAGAAAGTAATCTTTTGTATTGATAACTTTCTTTACATAAAACTCTTTTTATTTTTCCTCTATATCTGCCCAATTTTTTATGCTCTACCCAATGAATTTCTACAATATGATTATTTACCCATGCAAAACCCTTAACTTTATACCATTCATTAGGATTGCCCCCGTATTTACTTGCGTATATATGTGCATTTCTAAATTTGGGCGCACTTCTCCCTCCTGCAAATACAGAAATACAATAAATTTTCTCATTTGCAGGGAAGGTATACAATTTTTTCTTGTACATATATTTTATATCATAACCATATTGTATACCTTCATTTAGGTTAAGCATACAATCCCTCATTTCGGAATTTTGGGCACAAAAAAAACACGTTAAAAACGTATTTTTTAAATTAAATATAAAAAAAGGCCACAAAAAACCACGCCTACATTATACTATATTTTGAGCTAAAATGTAAATAAAATAAGTGATTTTTAATAAAATTATTTTTACTAATTATTCACAGATGAAAGAATATTGTGTTATAATTTTATCATGAATGTTTATAATTATAAAGAAATAAAAGAAAAGTTTAAAAATGAATATAATATAAAAATGCAGCTGAAACGCAAAAAAATATTTAAAATTCAAAACGGTTTATATTCAGATACAAAAGAAGTAGATGAATTAACAATTTTATTTAAAAAGTATCCGGGATGCATATTAACTCTGGATAGTGCATTTTACTATTATGATTTATGCAATAGTAAGCCAAATAAAATTATAGTTGGCACAAGACGAAATTTTACTCGAATTAATTTAGAAAATATACATCAGATATTTTATTCCAATACGTATTTAGATGACAACGCTATACATTATGTTAAAAATGGAATTACAGTTAATGTATTTAGTAGAGAACGACTTTTGGTAGAACTAATAAGAAATAAAAGAAAATATTCTAAAGAATATTATGATGAAATATACAAAAATTATTTAAGAATAAGTGATAGCCTAGATCGCCAATTAGTATTAAAATATGCGAGAATGTATAGAAATAAAGAAGCAGAAACTTTTGCTAAAAATTATATTCATTATATCAGCGATAATGACGAAGGTCTTGATTTTTATTTTGGAAACGATAAAAATAGAAAATACGAAGAGGGAGCTAGATTTGGATTTTATGGGGAAAAATGTGAGTGTTGTCAAGAAAAAACAATAGGAATTTTACAAGAAGTTTGTTATAGATGTGGGTGGTGGAATCCTTATGAAGGAACTATAAATGAAAACGAAATTAGCGAAGAAAATGGAAAATCTTTAAGAGAATATAGAAATGATTATTATGAAAAGTTAAAATTAAATCCTGATTATACTTGGGCTGAGAACAGAAATAGGATAAAACCTTTAAGAAAAATTGTTAAAAAAACTATAATAGATGAAGAAAAAACTGTTTGTTCTTGTTGTGGAAGAAAAAGTATATTAAAATGGTACGATCAATGCTCTTATTGTGGATGGATTGCAGACTATGTTCAAGAAGATGAAAATATGGACTTTGAGGATAATGGTCCTAATAAATATCCTTTATGGTGGTATAAAGAAGAGTATGAATTGTTTATTAAAAATAATCCCAATTACATTTATAAAAATAACCCGGGAAAATTTAAAAAATTTTTAGAACGTGATAATGATTTGTAAGATATACATGAGATAGACAATGGAATGATACAGGGGGTACCTATAAAAAAACATACAGCATTTGGCAAAATACATCTAATCAAATTGTTGGTGGTAAAAGGTTTGATTCTAATGTTTTGATTAGAGATTTTGCAACTTCTAATACTAATACAACAGCTAAAAAATCTAACGAAACTTTAGCCGATGAGGTTATTGTTGGTAAATGAGGTAATGGTACTGACAGAAAAACTAAATTAACGAATGCTGGATATGATTATACCGCTATTCAAAGTTTAGTTAATCAGAAGTTAGGCGTTACTGGAACTACTTATTATAAAAAAATATACGGGCAGTAGCACTTCTATTGTTGATGCATTAAAGGCTATTAGTGTTGATAGTTCATTTAATAATCGTAAAAAAATAGCTAAAGCAAATGGCATAAGTAACTACTCTGGTAATACAGAGCAAAATTTAAAATTATTGAATTTGCTTAAAAATGGGAAGTTAAAAAAATAAGCTAGTAGGGAAAAATCCTTGCTAGCTCTTTTTTTGTTTATGTCCAACTTTTTAAAAATAAGCCTATGAAATAAGGACTTCTTAATAAAAAACATAGACATAATTTTGCGCAAAATTTGTACCTAATTTGTACCCAAGATCATTTTGACATAGGAAAACCCTTGAAAAACAAGGGCTAATTTCATCATGGAGCAAGTGACCGGAATCGAACCGGCATCTTAGCCTTGGCAAGGCCATATACTAACCGTTGTACTACACCTGCATTTAAAAAGCTATAAAGCTCTTTTTAATTATATAATATTTTTAAATTATTGTAAAGACATTTCCATTCTTTTTTTCATTCTTTCTGGACCTAACAACTGCATAATGTCATATAAGTCAGGCGTCATAGATTTACTCGTTAAAGCTACTCTTAACACCATACTAATATCTGTAATATTTCCTTTATAGTTATCAGGGTTTTCCTTGTAATCTTTCATTTCACCGGCATAGCCTAGTTTGTTAGCCAAAGTTTTCATTTTTTGAAACCAAGTATCCTTATCATCATTATTATCATAATATTCATTAATATAAGTGTTTAGAATTAATTTAATTTCATTTTTATCTTGAATTTTTTGCCATTCATAAACAGGCGGGTTAAATAATTCATCATACATATACCATATCTGATTTTTAACATCGCCAAAATAAGCAATATCTTTTCTCGGCTTTTTCTGATTTCTTTCAATATTAAATATTTTAATACTATAATCTTTATACTTTTCTAATAATTCTTCTAATTCCTTATCATAAGTTTGAGCATGAACTAATGCCAAATCATAAACTTCAGATGCCTTTAAACGGCTAATATAATTTTTTGAAATATTTATTAGTTTATCATAATCAAACATAGTGCCACCAGTAGGCATTTTTTTAAAATCTAAAATAAATTCTTCGGGATCTTTATCTTTGTTTTGTTCAAGCCACATTTCAAAATTAGAATTAGCTACTGTTTCTAAATACAACATTATAGCTTGATTAGGAATTCCTTTTTCATGGTAAAAACTAATAGCAGCTTCTGGGTCTTTACGTTTACTAATCTTTCTTCGCGTGCCATTATCTTCTTTAAGTAGTGGGGATATATGAGCATATTTCGGTACTTTAAAGCCTAGCATCACAAATAATTGAGTATGTTTAGGGACGCTTGGATACCATTCATCACCACGAATAATATGAGTTGAGCGCATCAAATGGTCATCGATCGCATGGGCAAAATGATAAGTAGGCAGGCCATCAGACTTGATAATTGGAAAGTCCTCATCATTTTCGGGTAACTCAGCTTTACCTTTAATGCAATCTTTAAATGTAAAGCGTTTATTAAAATCACCTGGCGATTTTAATCTAATAATATACTTTTCTCCATTGCTTATTTTTTGGACCACTTCCTCCATACTTAAATGGCGGCATTTGGCCCATTTACCATAGTAACCTAAACGCTCTTTATTTTTCTCTTGCACCTCGCGCTCAGCTTTATTTTGGCTTTCCGAACAAAAACATGGATATGCTTTATCTTCAATAATTAATTTTTTTGCAAAAGCTTGATAAATATCTTTTCGCTGGCTTTGAGTGTAAGGACCATAGGCCCCTTTATCCCCATCTTTGGTTACGCCTTCATCAAAATTAATATCAAATTTAATTAAATCATCAATTATTTTATTAACTCCATCATCAATACTTCTTTTCTGATCGGTATCTTCAATTCTAAGGAAAAAAACGCCGTTAGTTTGTTGAGCCATTTTGCTACCGATAAAAGCCGAATACAAAGCCCCAATATGAACAAAACCCGTTGGACTAGGTGCATATCTTGTCACAATAGCGCCCTCAGCTAAATCTCTTTCTGGATATAGCTGCTCATAATACGCGGCTGTATGTTTAACATTTGGTAAGATAAGGTCAGCATATTCTTCTCGTGTCATAACAATCCTCCTTGCTAACATTATCCAATATTTACCGCTAAAAATCAATAAAATCCTTTTAAAAAAACAAATATTTACAAAAAAAGTATCTGAAGATAATGTTTAAATACTTTTTCCGTTTAAATTTTCTTTATATTATACATGTTTTCCAAAACTAAAAAATTAGGATTAAATAATTGATTAAGATTCCAGAAACTGATGCCGCCTAAATTATATTTGGATACCAATTCATACTTGGCTTGAAGACTGCGAGCATCTTCAAACCATACCACATGCTCATTGCCATCATTATAGTTAAAGTAAGGTGTTTTTGCCACTTCGTCAAATTGTATTTCCACACCTTTTTCGCGGGCTAATTCTCTAGCCATAGTATTCGATAACGAACGCGCCTTGGTGCCTTGAACATAGGGTAAAGTCCAGTCATAACCGTAATTTGGAATCCCCATTAAAATCTTTTCGCTTGGAATTTCGCTAACAGCATAGCTAATTACTCGTTCAACTTGGTTAACGGGAGCGACGGCCATTGGCGGTCCGTAAGAATAACCCCATTCATAAGTCATTAAAATCACATAATCAGCGTATAACCCATGGACGGCATAATCATGAGCCTCATATAAAGTCCCAGGTTGGTCTTTATAAGTTTTGGGAGCTAAAGAGGTCGATAATAAATAATTATTTTGATGCATAATTCCTGCTATTTTCCGAATAAATTCATTGTATAATTCTTTATCAGCTGGAGCAATATATTCAAAATCAATATTAATTCCAGTAAAGCCTTTAAACTCAGCTTCAATTAAAATGTTTTCAATTAAAGTATTTTGAATTTGCTGATTACTTAAAATTGTGTGAGCTAAATCCGTACTAAAACCGTCATCGTTCATATTGGTTATGGTCATAAATGGTCCCGTTCCTTGTTCAAAAGCTAAACCAATTAATTCTTTATCATTCACAGCACTTAAACTACCATTTTCCGTGGCATGATAACTAAAAATGCTTAAATAAGTTAAATAGGGAAGAGACGCATATAACGTATCTATATTAATATTAGGATAAACATAGCCATTAACAACAATTTCCTTTTTGGATCGGCGAATGATCAAAGCTTCGCCTTGGGCTAGTGGTTTATCTTCAAAAATTTGATTATCTTCCATAATATCTACCGGACTAATTTTATTATTAGCTGCGATACTCTTAAGATTATCCCCAGCTTTGGTTATATAAATATCCATTTTCTAATTTCACTTCCTCGTATTATAAGTGTATGCTAAAAAAGACTCAAAATATTCTATAACTTCAAAAATGCTAAAACGATAAAAATGAACCCACCTAGCCATGAAAAATCACTTTTAATATTTTGGGTTAATTTTCCTAAAACATTGGCTAAAATAATCAAAATAATATTAAGGCCCAAACATAATAAGCATATCCAAAAAATCCAGCTTAACGAAGTTTCAAAGGCGAGGCCAGCACTTAATCCATCAATTGATAGCACTAAAGCCAAAGAAAAAGCTTCTATTAGTGACAAACTTTTGGATTGATCATAGTCAGCCTTGGCATAATCACCATATATTTGTAATATAAGCGTCAGCTTACAAAAATCCAAATTAACTATCTTTGGTTTAAATGAATTTTTTTTCAAATATTTTTTAATTTGCCTATCGAAAATTTTAAAAATTCCGATAAAAAACAATATAAAAAATGTTAGCCATTTTAAAAGATTTTTGGGAATTATGTGACCTAAGCTATTACCACAAAGTAAAGAAATAGCTAAAGTGAGGGCACACATTAAACTAATAACCAAATTAGCTTTTAAAGAAATTTTAATTTTATTCGTTTCATAAGATAAAGCCGCCATAAACGTATCCAATGACAAAGCCAATATTAAAGTTACATAAGTAATCATCAAAAGCCTTCTTTCTTAAATATTTTATTAATAAGAAAAATAAATGTTAATGTATAAAATTAAAAAGTTTGTCCATTATATTAATGTAGGACGAAAACCTACGTTAAAAAACGCAGATTAATTTCTGCGTTTTCTTGTTCCAAAGAAGTTTACTGTAAATTTAAATTTTTAAGGCGATTATGACAAATTGCATAGTAGGCTATACATAATAATGCATCTGCTCCTAGAGCAAACAGCATAATATTTTTAGCCGCATCTGCATCTGTAGTATTATTATTCAGATTCGTGATCAATTCAGGACTACTGAACATCATAATACCTAAAAAGATTAGCATAATAATTTGACCAATATAGTATAAAGCGATGCAGTATACAATACTAAATACAATTTTATTATTACTGTGACTTTGTCCTAAACTAATGCCGGCATAGGCCATGAAAACATATGTCATATAACTAAGTAACATAAATAGTAAGCCGAAGATAATTATTGTTAGCTTTTGGGTTTCAAACATTATAGTCGCTTGCTGTAAAAATACTTTAACAAGGTCTATAACTGCCGTCATATCCATGGCTATTAAAAGACCTAGCGTTACGGTAATAGAACTTACAATTATATATATTAAAGACGTAATTACTTTAGATGAAAGCAGAGTATCAACTTTTACTGGTAAAGTATGTGTTAGATAACTTTCATCGGCATATAAATTTTTATAATATCTTTTAATGGCAACAAAGAAAGTATAAAAGAAAGTCCCAATTAATAAAACGATAAATAAGCCGGTTATTAAGTCGTTTATAATTTTAAAAACCCCAAATGATTCAGCTAAAAAGCCAAAACATCTAATAACTATAGCTGTAATTAAAATAGCTAGATATAAAGGGAATAATGATTTTCCCATGCTTTTAATATCATATTTTAAAACTTTACCTAACATTTAAATTCCTCCCTAAATATTTCATCTATTGATTTTCCTTTTTCTCGGCGTAGCTCGTCAGCTGATCCGGTTAAATATATTTCCCCATTTTTTATAAAGATAATTTCATCTAAAATTTTTTCAACATCACTAATTAAATGAGTCGAAATTATAATACTAGCTCCCACCTGAAAATTGGTTAAGATAGTTTCTAAAATATAATCGCGAGTGGCAGGATCTACTCCGCCAATGGGTTCATCTAAAATATATAAATCCGCTTTACGGCTCATAACTAAAATCAACTGCACTTTTTCTTTCGTACCTTTAGACATTGTTGTTAATTTATCTTTGGTATTAATGCCTAATTTTTCGAGTAATTTATAAGCTTCATTGGCATCAAAATTATCATAAAAATCTTGAAAGTAATTAATTACTTCATTTACCGTCATATTCATATCTAAATATGTGCGTTCGGGCAAATAGGCTACTATTTTTTTACTTTCAGGGCCAACGGATTTACCTTTAATGAAAATTTCACCTTCACCAGTTAGTAATCCATTAATTAATTTAATTAAAGTGGTTTTCCCACTGCCATTCGGTCCTAAAAGGCCAATTATTTTACCCTCGGGAATTTCTAAATTAATATTTTTAAGGGCTTTAACTTTTCCATAATTTTTATTCACGTTTTTACATTCTACAAGCATTATTTTTCATCTCCTTTTAAATATTTAAGCGCTTCAGTTTTGGTAAAACCTAATTTTCCCATCGCCGTAAAATAAGTATTTACTTTTTCTAAGGCCATTTCTTTTTTATAATGATTTAATAATTTTGTATCTTTTGTGACAAATTTTCCATTTGTGCGTTCAGTATAAATTAATCCCATGCTTTCTAATTCCGCTAAAGCTCTTTGCATTGTATTGGGATTAACCTTAGCCTCAAAGGCTAAATCTCGCACGGATAATAGTCGCTGTCCGGGTTTAAATTTTTTAGTGACGATAAATAGCTTTAAGGTTTCTACCAATTGGACATAAATTGGCCGATCATTTTCAAAATGCCAGTTCAATTATTACCACCTCCCATTAATGTGTCAATTGATTAATACAATGATACATTAATGATATGCATTTGTCAAGTATTTTTGTATATAAAATTAAAAATAGGGTATATTAAAAAGGTAGGAGTTATATTGCCTCCTACCTTAGACACGATTATTTTTTTAATCGTGTTTTTATTTTGCTCATTAGATAAAGCCATAAACTGGAAAAACCAGTTATTATTCCTAGTAATAATAAAGTATAATAAAATCTACCTAAACTATGAATTAAAATTAATAATCCGTGATTAATTGAATAACCTCCAAAAACGGGGAGGTTAAATGCTTCCACATTAGCGGCATAAGGTAAATGATAATTGGGAAATAATAGAGAATTTAAAAAAACATAATTAGCTTTATTTCCAATTATTAAATTGCCTAATACTCCTAAAAGCATTTGAGCCCAAATAATTTGAATACTTTTAAAAGAAAAGTTAATTTGATAATGTTTTAAAATGTAGATGCCAATAAAAATCATTAAACTATGATAAAAATAACATTCAAGGACATTAAAGCTCCAAAAAGGATTTGGATCACTTAAAATAATTGCAGCAAGTCCAAATAAAACACCAAAAGCGCCTAAATAGCTCAGTAGAAAATCTTTGCCTGTTTTTAAAAACCATAAACCGACCAATATATAGGTAAAACATAATTGTAAAGATAGATCACGGTTTAAGTGGAAATCATGAGTGCTAATTAACCATATAATTCGCCCTATTTCCACGAAAGAGAGCAAAAAGATGCTCTTTTTTAAAATAGTTTGACTTTTTTTGAGACTTAAAGCCCATAATGTTGGTAGACAAAGGCAAACACCGATAATTAATAAGTGTTTAGCTGTATAAAAGGCCATATGATCACCTAATATTAAGTTATGTTCTTGGCATTATTTTTTTGCTTCAAAAGGTCAAAGCTGTGATATAATATATGAAGATTAAGAACAAATGTTTTAGAAATGAGTGATAAGATGAATGAGATAATTGTTAAAGGCGCGAGGGAAAATAATCTTAAAAATATTGATATTACCTTGCCAAAAAACAAATTAATTGTGATGACAGGCGTTAGTGGTAGTGGCAAAAGCTCTTTAGCTTTTGATACGATATATGCCGAGGGTCAAAGGCGTTATGTTGAAAGTCTAAGTGCTTATGCTAGGCAATTTTTAGGGGGCTCGGAAAAGCCATTAGTAGATAGTATTGAAGGACTTAGTCCCTCTATTAGTATTGATCAAAAAACGACCAACAAAAATCCTCGTAGTACTGTTGGAACTGTTACAGAAATTTATGATTATTTAAGACTTTTATATGCGCGTATTGGCATTCCTTATTGTCCTAAACATCATATTCCGATTACGTCTCAAAGTATTGAGGAAATGGTCAATGATATTTTAAAATTAGAAGTGGGGACTAAAATTAGAGTCCTTGGTCCAGTAATTGGCTTAGAAAAAGGTACCCATAAAGATACTTTAGATCATCTGCGCAAAGAAGGGTACGCTCGGGTAATTATTGATGAAGAGGAATATGACCTATCGGCTGAGATAAATTTAGAAAAAAACAAAAAGCATACGATTGAAGTCGTAGTTGATAGATTAATTATCAAAGACGAAATTCGAAGCCGTTTATATGAATCGGTGGAAATTGCTACAAAATTGGGTAAAGGCAAGGTATTGATTGATATTGTCGGCAAGGAAAAGCTGTTAATGAGTGAAACTTATGCTTGCCCAGAATGTGATTTTTCTTTGCCAGCTTTAGAGCCACGCATGTTTTCCTTTAATGCCCCTTGGGGGGCTTGTCCTGATTGTAAAGGCCTTGGGATTAAATATAAAATAGATGAAGATTTGGTTATTCCTGATCGCACTCTTAGCATTAATGAGGGGGCCCTTGTGGTTATTAATAGTAGCGATGATAATAATATCACGTATACTAATCTTGCTACGGCCTGTGATTATTATCATATTGATATGAATAAGCCAGTTAAAGATTTAAGTCGTAAAGAATTGGATATTGTTCTTTATGGAACTAGTGATCTTTTAACTTTTAATTACACTTCTAAAAATGGTAATACACGGACTTCTAAAGGAACTTTTGAGGGGATTATTACTAATCTTGAGCGCCGTTATATGGAAACCAAAAGTACGTGGATTCGTGAGTGGATAGAAAATTATATGACTGAATTGGAGTGTCCAAAGTGTCATGGGGCCCGTTTAAATGATAGTGTGCTTGCGGTTTTAGTTGGTGGCCAAAACATTTATGAATTAACTAAAATGAGTGTTCGTGATATTTATAAGTTTTTCCAAAATCTTAAATTATCTAAAGAACATCAAGAAATTTCTGAACTTATTATAAAAGAGATTAATTCAAGGCTTAGTTTTCTTATTAATGTGGGTTTAGAATATTTAACTTTAGCTCGTGAGGCCAAAACTTTATCTGGCGGGGAAGCTCAAAGGATTCGTTTGGCTACGCAAATTGGTTCGAGATTAACTGGTGTTCTTTATGTGTTAGATGAACCTTCTATTGGACTTCATCAACGCGATAATCAAAAGCTAATAAATTCTTTGAAAGAAATGCGCGATTTAGGAAATACTTTAATTGTGGTGGAACATGATGCGGATACCATGTTAAATGCGGATTATCTTGTTGATATTGGCCCGAAAGCTGGTATTCATGGCGGAAGAATTATGGCGGAGGGGACTCCTGATGAAGTTATGTATAATCCAAATAGTTTAACGGGCAAATATTTATCGGGTGAGGAAAAAATTGAGGTGCCGACGCAAAGACGAAAGGGAAATAAAAAATATTTGGAAATTACGGGGGCTAAAGAGAATAATCTTAAAAATATAAAAGTTAAATTCCCCCTTGGTAAATTTATTTGTGTAACTGGAGTCAGTGGGAGTGGTAAAAGTACTTTGGTTAATGAAATTCTTTACCGTGTTGTCGCAAATAATCTTTACCGTTCTAAAGAAAAGCCGGGCCAATTTAAAACGGTTAAAGGTTTAGAAAACATTGATAAAGTTATTGATATTTCACAAAATCCAATTGGTCGCACGCCACGTAGTAATCCAGCTACTTATACTTCTGTTTTTGACGATATTCGCGATGTTTTTGCAGAAACTAAGGAGTCGAAAATGCGGGGCTATGATAAGAGCCGTTTCTCTTTTAATGTTAAAGGGGGAAGATGTGAAGCTTGCTGGGGCGATGGCGTTAAAAAAATTGAAATGCACTTTTTACCAGATGTTTATGTTCCTTGTGAGGTTTGTCATGGAACGCGTTATAATACAGAAACTTTACAAATTAAATATAAGGGTAAGAATATTTATGATGTTTTAGAAATGACGGTTGAAGAAGCGGTGGAATTTTTTGCAAATATTCCGAAAATAAAAAACAAGCTTCAAATGCTTATGGATGTTGGCCTTTCTTATATTAAGCTAGGTCAAAGTGCTCCTACCTTATCAGGTGGTGAAGCTGCTCGGATTAAATTGGCTAAGGAATTACAAAAGAAACCAACGGGTAAAAGCCTTTTTATCTTAGATGAGCCTACAACGGGTTTACATACGGATGATATAAAAAAATTATTGGTTATTTTAAATAGAATTGTTGATAATGGGGATACTGTATTAGTTATCGAACACAACTTAGATGTTATTAAAGTAGCTGATTATATTATTGACTTAGGACCCGAAGGTGGTGATGAGGGTGGAAATGTTGTTTTTGCAGGCACACCTGAAGAAATTATAAATGAGCCACAAAGTTATACGGGTAAGTTTTTAAAACCTTATTTAAAAAGTTAGCCTTTTGGTCTAACTTTTTTGTTGCGGATAAACTATAAAAAACGGTATTTATGATGATTTTGTTAACATATTTACTTTTTCTGGAAATGCTATTTTAATAAAATTAGAAAACAGTTTATCTATTTCAATATTAAGGGCTTTAGCAATGTACTCAATCATGTCGAAAGGGGGGGATGTTGTCCTAATTCGATACGACTAATTTGGGATTTATATTGATTCAAGCCGCCAATTTTTCTTGGATATAATGTTTTTGAAATCGATAGTATTTAACATTTTGGCCAAATATTTGTTTTAAATTCATTGTATCACCGAGTACATGATACGGTTTTTATAGGAAAATAACTACAACTTATCAGGTTGAGAAAAGGACAAAATTATGTTATAATTTGGATAATTATGATTAAAGATAAACAGTCACCACCATAATAGTAGTAAAGGGGAATAACATGGACAAAGCAAAAAGAAAAATTGTCATAATATCATTAATAAGTTTGTTATTAATCATGGCTGTAAGTTATGCCGCTTTTAGTAGTGTCTTAGATATTAAAGGGACCAGTAATATTACAAGTAACTGGGATGTGGAAATAACTAAAGCTGAAGTCAAGGAAATCGGCGGTGAAGCTGAAAATAGAAATGGCCCAACTTTTGATAGTCTCTCTGCTACCATGAAAGCCAGTTTCTATATCCCAGGGGATTATATTACTTATGATTTAACGGTTAGTAACTTAGGAACCTTAGATGCGGTTTTAGATTCTATCAAAATAAACTTAGAAGATCAAGATGTTATTCTCTTTAATGTGGAGGGTTTAACATCTGGAGAAGAATTATTAAAAGGAACATCGAAAGATTTCCAAGTAACTTTAAAATATAATGAAAATATAACTAGTCAACCAGATTTAAGTAAAGTAGAATTTAATATGAAGTTAAATTATTTACAAAAAGGAAATAGTAGTAATTTTTCAGATGCTAATGTTCCAAGTATTGAAGAAGGATTAGCTATTAGTAGTATCGAAACAACCTCAAATGAAAACAGTGTGGGG
>CALVJP010000023.1 GCA_944332215.1 uncultured Bacilli bacterium | reverse complement strand
AAAAAAAAAAAAAAAAAAAAAACAAGTAATATTTTTGATAAATCATTTTTTTATAGCTACCTGCTTTTATTTTCCACTAATAGTAAGTTAAAATTATTAAAACAACGTCATTGTTTAATTCAATTATTTATATACTATTCTTTATGTTCTTCCAAATAATTGCGCATCTTATTTTTAATTCTTTGTAAAGCATTATCTACTTGTTTTGGAGTCACATCCAAAACCTCTGCAATTTCACGATAATTAAAACCACTTTTCTTAAGATTAAATACTTGTGATTCAAAATCAGTTAAATCATTACTAAGACTTTTAATCAGCAAAGACACATTTTCATTATCCACTACAATAGCCTCAGGATTGCTACTATAATCCCCAATAATCCTATCTAAGCTATTGTTGAAATCTTCACTATCAATAGCTTCCATCGATAATGAATTATTCAAAATTTGATGTTTCAAACGGCTCGCACCAACGATCATACTTATCATTTTACTTTCAATACATTTTTTAGCATAAGTAAAAAATAAAGTATCCTTATGTTCCGAATATGAATTTAAAGCATAACTAAAACCAACCATCCCCTCTTGCATCAAATCACTAAGTTCTAAACCAAGATTCGGATTATCTAAATAAAGTTTTTTCGCCAAGCTATAAATTAAAGGCTTATATTTTTCAAACAGCACTTCAATTGACTCTTCACTATCCATAACATGACTCACTAACTCATAATCATTTAAATCCTTGTATTCCATTAACGATTTCTCACCGCCTCATAAATTATCAAGGCCGCTGCCACGGAAGCATTTAAACTATTTACTGTCCCGCGCATGGGAATGGATGCTACAAAGTCACAATTTTCTTTCAATAAACGGCTCATTCCCTTGCCCTCATTTCCAATTACTAACACAATTTTTCCAGAATAATCAATTTTTTTATAATCAGTACCTTCCATATCTGTACCAATAACCCAATAACCTTTAGTTTTCAATTCCTTTAATGTATTAACTAAGTTATTAACTAAAGCTATTTTTACCTTTTCAATAGTGCCTACACTAACTTTAATAACTGTTGAATTAACCTTTACAGCCCTATCCTTAGGAATAATTAAGCTTTTAATACCGGCTGCTTCACAAGTTCGAATAATGGCACCCATATTATGAGGATCTTCTAAATGATCAAGCATAACAATTACTTCTTCATTTAAAATCTCCTCCAATGTAGCATATTCATAATCTTTGACTTCCAAGATAATTCCTTGATGATTGCCATGCTCGATTTTATCAAGTTGAGGCTTGTCTACATAATTTATTTTGGTCTTTTGATTAATTAATTTATCTAATAACTCTTTATCATTAAAATTTTTATATAGAAAAGCCTGTTTAATTTTTTCTTTTTTCTCTAAAGCTTCTTTTGCGACATTTTTACCATATATATACATTTAACCACCCACTATATAATCTATAATTTCTTTTATTCTTTTGTTATTACCTGTCAACTGTAAATAGCCAATTAAAGCTTCAAATCCAGTAGCCCGTTTATAGGTAACTATATCTGTATTTTTGGGACTGCCATGACTTTTGTGATTTCGAGCCCTTTTAATAATCCTTAATTCTTCATCAGTCAGAAACTGAGCTTTCAGCATCTGCTCAAGCCAATTACTTTGAGCTTTCGCACTGACATAATTCACACTTGCTTTTTGTAAATCATTTACTTTACATATACCTTGGTTAATCAAATAGTTACGAATATAAACTTCATAAATAGCATCCCCTAAATAAGCTAAAACCAAGGGACTATATTGCCCCAGATAACTATCAATTAACTTTAAATCTTTTAAATCTTTATCCCGGCCTAAATCTTTTTTTAATTCGATCATAGCCTCAATATTTTGAATCGGAATCCCTTCTACAAATACACGGCGGTCACGATCAAAATAATTAAAACCACAATCAAAGTTATCAAAAGAATAAATATTAACTTTTTTTCCTTTGATTTCAAATTCTGTAAAAGAGCCATTAAATTGATGAATTATCTCATTCCATAATTTGGGCGAAACAGCAATGTCAATATCATGGGCCTCTGTTTTAATCCCCATTAATACCATCGCCCCAGTTGATAAAACTACGTACTCATTTTTATCAAAGTTATATTTATTTAATATTTTTATTATTGCTTCTTTATTCACTAATATTCACCTTGTACAAATCGATCTAATGTTATACCTTTAATATAGCCATTTTTAACATCATTCAGAATCAAACTCATAACCTTATCATAATCGATTTCTCCCCCTTTAATCAAGCAACCTCTTTTTCGGCCAATTATTTCTAAATCACTGATAATATCCTCATTCAGTTGTTCAATCCCGTAACGCTCTTTAAGTATCTCTGGATAATATTTTTCTAATGATTTTAAAATATATTCGGTTACTTCAAATAGGGGCAAAATTTCCTCTCTAATAGCTGTAAATGTAGCTAAATTAAAGGCATTATTTTCTTCTAGTTTTGGCCATAAAATACCTGGGCTATCTAAAAGTTCAATGTTTTCATTTACTCTAATCCAGCTTAAGTTTCTAGTTACTCCTGGTTTATTACCAATACCCGTTACTTTTTTATTGGCTAAACGGTTTATTAATGTACTTTTACCAACATTAGGAATTCCAATTACTAAGGCTCTTATTTTTCTTGATTTCATTCCTTTTTGGTTTCTCTTTCTAATTTCATCTTTCATTACTTCCATTGTTAAATCTATTAATGGTTTCATATTTGGATGCCCTTCCAAATTATAATTAATAACTGTATATCCTTTATCTTCATAAAATTTTATCCATTTATCAGTCTCTTTTTTATCACATAAATCTATTTTATTAAATATAAGAATGCGTGGTTTATTTTGAATAAATTCATCAATATCAATTATTTTAGAAGAAATAGGCATTCTCGCATCAATTACTTCATAAACAATATCAATTAAATTAATTTGTTCTTTAATTAGTCGTTTTGTTTTAGCCATATGACCTGGATACCAGTTAAGCCTGACTTTAGAAAAACTTTTTTCTTCATTACTCATTACTTTCACTCCCTTTACTTTCTATTTCTTTTACTTCATCTATATATTTATAATCTAATGAATTTCTATTAGATATTGCTGATTTTTTTGTTTCTTTTTCGTACAAATCTCTTGCACCTTTTGCAACTCCACCACCGCGTTTTGCAACTTTTAAATTCTCTTCAAGCCCTTGTGGTTTTTCAGTAATTGCAATATCTCTTGCAGCAATTTCTCCAATATTCGTT
>CALVJP010000022.1 GCA_944332215.1 uncultured Bacilli bacterium | reverse complement strand
GGCTCACATTAAAGGTGGGGGCTGGTTAGAAGAAGTAGATAGCCGAAACGCTGATAGCGGTGGTAGTAATTCATATGCTGGTATTTATGGAAAAGTTATTGACGCAATTAGAATGAAATAGTATAATGTAATTGGAATATAATACAAAAAAATGACAAATAGGTTAATTCCGAAAAAAAATAAAAGCTAGTAGGGTAATTCCTTACTAGCTTTTATTGTTCTTTTAAAAAATTAAAAAAACTCCCAAAATACTCCCAACGATGTAAAATTAATCAAAAAATATATAAAATATAGCAAAATATAAACAAAAACAAACAACAAATAAAGATATACACAAAAAACGAATAACATCCCGTGCACCATTTGATTATAATCCCTGAGGTTTAAATTATAGATAAAAAAATTAAGCTTATCTCAGCTTAATTTTTTATTGGTCTAAGGCTTTCAAAGATTCGATCATGTCAATTTTTAAAAGATAACGATAGGTAATAATTTGAACAATAATTGATGATAAAATAGTTAGCAAAATAGCATAAACATAACTTAGTAAATTGACTTTTTGAAGAAAGACAATATTATCAGTTTCGGCTGTGATAATAACGTAGCCATGAAGAATTAGACCCAAGAAAATTCCAATAATAATTCCAATAATCATTAAAATAATAGTTTCGCGGTAAACATAACTCGATATTTCTTTCCCTTTAAAGCCAAGGACCTTTAAAGTAGCAATTTCTCTTTGGCGTTCGTTCATGTTGATAATTACTAAATTATAAAGAACAATTAAAGCTAATAAAATAGCGGCTCCAATAATTAGATAAACAATTTTATTCATTCCCTTGATAATAATATCGTAACTTTCCATATTATCTTTAGTATAATTAATGGCATTAATATACTCATTTTTAAGTAAATTAGTAGAAACTTGATCATAGTTTTGACTATCGACATTGGCCATAACCATATTATAGGTGTTTTGATTATTAATGATTTCCTTATAATAACTAGGACTTAGATAAATATAGTGCATGATATAGTTTTCCGTTATATCCGCCACGTATAAAATGTATAAATGGTTTTGAGAATCTCGGATCTTGATGGTATCACCTGGAGAGACATTTAAAAGTTTGGCCATTTTGCTAGTGATGACAGCTCCATAATCTGGTAAAGTAGTATCCTTTTCCGTAATGGTGCTATGTAGCTTAATATGTTTATTTAAAGCTTGAGCATTTTCTGGGCTGATAACATAGACATCATGGTTTTTATTTTTAGCTGTAAAAGTATAGGCTTCTTGATTTACTAAAATAGCATCAGTTACATGATTATTTTCAAGAGAATTTATAAGATTTGAAGGTATTGTCTCAACATTATCTTTAAGAGAAATTAAAGTGTCATATTTTTGAATATCTTCGTATTGAAGTGTCCCAATACCATTGATGCCGTCTTTAAGTCCGAAACCGGTTAAAAGTAAGGCTGTACAGCCAGCAATACCGATTAAAGTCATGAAAACTCTTTTTTTATAGCGGAAAATATTACGGATGGTAATTTTCCAAGTAAACGATAAATGCTTCCAAATGAATGAAATTTTTTCCAAAAGGACTTTTTTTCCATTTTTCGGAGCTTTGGGGCGAAGAAGAATAGCTGGTTTTTCTTTGAGATCGCGCATGGTAACATAGATGGTGACAGCACTCATTAATACAGCGGCGCAGGTAAAGACAAAGGAAAATTGAACGGGTTTAGCTGAAATGAATAAATCAGGCAAAACATAATTGGCATTGTAAATACTATATACAACAGTTGGAATGAGATAGTATCCAACACTAAGGCCAAGCGCGACTCCAATAAAAGTAGCCAGTAAGCAGTAGAAGATATAACCACTGATAATTTTAATTTGGCTATAACCTAAGGAGGTTAGGATACCAATTTCTGTTCGTTCTTCTTCAATTAGTCTAGTCATGGTGTTTAATCCCATTAATCCTGCAACCAGAATAAAGAAAATTGGAAAAACTTTGGCAATAGCTTCAACTTTACTAGCATCTTCATAAAAGCTAGTATAGCCATTATTGGCTGTGCGATCTAAGAGATACCAAACCGGCTTTTCTAAGGTGTTTAGTTTTTCTTTTTGTTCATTAATTTTAGCTAAGGCTTCGTTTTGATTATTTTCAAGTTCTTGAAGGCCTTCTTCGTAGGCTTTAAAGCCTGCTTCTAATTCAGCTTTATTTGCTAAAAGTTGTTGTTTTTGTTTGGCTAATTTTTTTTGAGCCTGACTTATACTGGTTTGTAGAGTTTGCTTGTTTTGATTTAGCTCTGTTTCAGTTTTATTTAAGGTATTTAAACTTTCATTAATGGTAGACAAGGTTTGATATTGAGTATTTAATTGCTCACAATTTGTTTGACAATTTTCAATCGCGGCTTTTAAATTCGTTAAGGTATTTTCCAAATTGTCTACGGTTAAGTTAAAACTAGCTAAGGTGTTAATGATTTCTTGACGCTTATTAGCAATGGATTGAAGGCCGTCAGCAATTTCTTGCTGTTTACTTTGACTTTCCTGGGCTAAAGTCGTTTCACTGCGAGCGATTTCAGCTAATCCATTATCAATTTTGGTTTTATTACTATCAAGTTCATTTTTGGTGTTAGTTAATGTGTTCTTAGCTTCCTTTAATTTGTTATTTAATTCATCCTCCGCTTTAGCGATTTCTTTAGTCGCTTCAGCTAAGATTTCTTCATAGCGTTTTGTTTCTTGCAAAGGCTTTAAAACTTCAAGCTCTTTTTTTAGGGTAGCAATATTTTGGTCATAGTCTGAGCTATAAGCTTCCGCTTTATCCGTGCCACTGGCAATTAAATAAGCTTCAGTATAATATTCCAGACTAAAGGCCTCTTTTGGCAAAAAGATAAACGATTCAAGTTTACCGTTACCTTCGCTGGAGATTCCTTTTTCGGTACTAATATAAAGGACAGAATCAATAAGACCGGTAATTTGGCAACTGGAAATGTTGGTAAAATTGTTAAGGTTATCTTTTGTGAAAGAAACTTTTTCATTTAGCTTAAAATGATTAGCATCACCTAAACATTCATTTTTGTTTTTCGGCAAACGTCCACTTTTCAATGTGATATTGTTGATATTCTTTTCAATCGCGTGAAGTTTAACAGCTTCACCATTAACTAAGACATCTATGGAATAGCTAGGAACCACTTTGGCGGTGTTGTTTAGATTTTCCAGTGATTTGATGTCATCATCAGTTAGCCCCATCGTGGAGGTAATTTTAAAATCCATTAATTGATTACCGCGATAATAATGGTCAACAGTGCTTAACATATCTGGAGCAGCTTCGCGTAGACCGGCAAAAAAGCCTGTGCCTAGGGCAACAATTAAGACGATAGAGAGAAAACGCCCAAATGATTTTCTAATTTTGGCAAATGTTGATTTTAATAATAAGAACATTACCAATCAATCTCACTAACGTTTTTAGGATTTTTATTGATAGTTATTTCACTGACGGTGCCATTTTTCATATGAATAACACGATCAGCAATTTGAGCAATTTGGGCATTATGTGTAATGATGATAGTGGTCATTTTATATTTTCGAGCCATTTCTTGAAGTAATTCTAAAATTTTTCGGCCAGTTTTAGAATCTAAAGCTCCAGTTGGTTCGTCACATAAAAGTAGTTTAGGATTTTTTGCAATAGCTCTAGCAATAGCTACGCGTTGCTGTTCACCGCCTGAGAGTTGGGCTGGAAAATTTTTAAGACGCTTGGCTAGGCCAACTCTTTCGAGGCAAGTTGTAGGATCTAAGGGATTTTTACATATTTGACTGGCCAATTCCACATTTTCTAAAGCAGTAAGATTTTGAACTAGGTTATAGAATTGGAAAACAAAACCAATGTCGTAGCGCCGATATAAAACTAATTTATGTTTATTATATTTGGTGATATTATTTCCGTCAACAATGACTTCGCCACTGTCGCAACTATCCATCCCCCCAAGGATATTTAAAACTGTTGTTTTCCCAGCTCCAGATGGCCCAAGAATGACGGCTAATTCACCTTTCTCAATATCAAATGATGCTTTATCTAAAGCTTTAATTTTAATTTCTCCCATTGTATATTCTTTTTTAATATTTTTAAGGGTGATATATGCCATATTAGCACCTCCATATGTTAAATATATTATACCATATTATGGGAAATATTATTAAATATATTATAAGATCACTTGTTTTTAAAGTTGCTGACAATATTTTGATATTGATAAAGATTAAAAGGGTAAAGAAAGACAAAAATTTGTAAATAAATAAACAAAAATAGAGACAAAAATAAAAAAATATTATATAATGTTAATAAACGCCGGAGTAGCTCATTCGGTAGAGCAGCTGTCTCGTAATCAGCAGGTGGCAGGTTCGATTCCTGTCTCCGGCACCATATTGATAAAAAACTCGGAATGAAAAAATCCGAGTTTTACTATGGTTAAACTGGCGATAGAGTACGAGTATAATTAAATCTTTTTTAAATTTTAGAAAAATTGTTTTTGCTAGTTACCATATGGTCTATTAAATCTGTTACTAAAAAAAGATGATATATAAAAAAACGCTAATGCGTATTTTCATATAAAATGCGAATATTATCGGGCATGTCATTTGCTTTAATATTTTTAACTCTATTTTCAGTTTTTTCATTACAAGCAGTATCGTAATACCAACATTTATAATTAATAAAATCAGCCACTTTTTGTAATTCTTGAAGTTGGACTTCAACTTCTTTTTTTCGTTGGTAAAACATTTCTTTTCTTTGGGCTAAAGTTTTATCGCCTTGCTGACACCAATCCATAAATAATTTAATATCGTCTAAAGACATTCCCGCTTTTTTTAAACATTCGATGACATTTAAAGTTTCAATTTCTTTTTGTCCAAAGCGCCTTATACCAGATGAATTTCTTTCTATATTTAAGAATAATCCCTTTTTATCATAATATCTTAAAGTTGAAATGGGCATGTTAAACATAGCAGATATTTCGCCAATAGAATACATATAACAACACTTCCTTTAATAAATTTAAAAAAAGCTTGACCTAAAGTCAGGTTTAGCATATAAAATTATATTAACATATAAAAAATATGAAGTCAAGAAAGGAAAAAGAAAATGGAAAAATTAAATTTAACTTCAAAATGGGATAAAACTTTCCCTAAAAGTCCAAAAGTAAAACATCGAAAAGTGACTTTTCATAATCGTTATGGTATAACTTTAGCGGCTGATCTTTACGAGCCCCAAAAAGCCTCAGGATTACTTCCGGCAATTGCGGTTTGTGGACCATTTGGGGCAGTAAAAGAGCAAGCTGCTGGCTTATATGCCCAAAAGATGGCCGAAAGAGGTTATTTAACAATTGCTTTTGATCCGTCATTTACGGGTGAAAGTGGGGGGCAACCTAGATATGTTGCTTCGCCAGATATTAATACTGAAGATTTTTGTGCTGCCGTTGATTTCCTATCAGTCCAGGATAACGTTGACAGTCAAAAAATTGGTATTATTGGCATTTGTGGCTGGGGTGGTATGGCCTTGAATGCCGCCTGCATCGATACCCGCATTAAAGCTACTGTGACCTCAACGATGTATGATATGTCCCGGGTTAATGCCAATGGTTATTTTGATGCTCTTGATGAAAATGCGAGATATGAAATAAAGAAAAGCTTAAATGCCCAGCGGATTGAAGATTACAAAAAGGGCGTTTATGCTTTGGCCGGTGGGGTAGCTGACTCATTACCTAAAGACGCCCCATTTTATTTACAGGATTATTATGATTATTATAAAACTCCAAGAGGTTATCATCCGCGTTCATTAAACTCTAATGCGGGCTGGAACAAAACATCAGCTTTATCTTTTATCAATATGCCAATATTGTGTTACAGTCATGAAATTAGAAATGCCGTTTTAATGATTCATGGAAAAAAGGCTCATTCTTGTTATTTTAGTCAAGATGCTTTTAAAAAATTGCAAGGACATAATAAAGAGTTATTAATTATTCCTAAGGCAGTACATATCGATTTATATGATAATTTGCAAGTAATACCTTTTGACAAGATTGATAACTTTTTAAAGGAAAATTTAAAGTAGATGTCAAAAAAAATTTTAATAGCTGGCCTTATTAGTTTGGCAACATTAGGAATAATAGGATATTTATACTATAAAAACGGTATTAATAAGGAGGCGGGTAATTTGAAAGAAAATCTAAGTGATAAATATGTTTTTGATTTGAATAATGCCAAAAACGGCAAAATTCCAGCGGTAAAATTAAATAGTGGTTATGAAATGCCCGTTATTGGTTTAGGAACATATAGTTTAACCGGAGATATTTGTATTGAAGCCGTAAAATCAGCTTTACAACAAGGCTACCGTAAAATAGATACTGCCTATATGTATGGTAATGAAAAAGAAATTGGAATAGCCATTAAAGAATCAGGAATTGATAGAAAAGAAATTTTTATCACAACTAAACTTTATCCTAGTCAATATGCACAGGCAAAATTAGGAATAGATAAGGCCCTAGAAAATCTTGGTGTAGAATATATTGATTTGATGCTATTACATCATCCGGGGAAAAATGATGTTGAGGCATATAAAGTGATGGAGGACTATGTTCGGCAAGGTAAAATTAAATCGATTGGTTTATCTAATTATTACATAGAAGAAATGGAAGAATTTTTGCCCCAAGTAACTATTATTCCCGCTTTGGTGCAAAATGAAATTCATCCATATTATCAAGAAAGTGCAGTGATAAAATATATGCATGATAAAGGAATTGCCGTAGAAGGATGGTATCCGCTTGGGGGCAGGGGCCATCAAGCCGAACTTTTACAAGATGAAACGCTAGTTAAAATTGCGGAAAAATACGGAGTGTCCGTGGCACAAGTGATTCTAAGATGGGACTTACAAAAAGGGGTAGTGGTTATTCCTGGCTCTAGTAACCCAGATCATCAATTAGAAAATATATCATTATTCGATTTTGCCCTAACAGCAGAAGAAATGCAGGCAATAAATAAATTAAATAGAGATGAAAAACATGATTGGTATTAGAAAGGAAATGATAAATATGAAAAGAATATGCTTAATAGTAATAGGACTTACTTTATTGTTTAGTTTAGGGGGATGTACTCAAAATAATGATAGTAAAAAAACGAAGGAAAATCAAAGTAGCAATGTTCAAGAAACTACAGACAGTAAAAGTTTAGTATTATACTTTTCAGCTACGGGTAATACAAAAAGCGTAGCAGAAAAGATCCAAGGACTGACGGATAGTGATATTATAGAAATCGAGCCAAAGGAAAGTTATACATCGGCTGATTTAAATTATAATAATGATGACTGCCGAGCAAACCAAGAACAAAACGATGACAGCGCCAGACCAGAAATTAAAAATACAATAAACATCGCACCATACAAGACCATTTATCTAGGGTATCCAATTTGGTGGGGAGACGTCCCTAAAATAATTTTAACTTTAATGGATAATTATGATTTTAGTGGTAAAACGGTAATTTTATTTTGTACCTCTGGTGGAAGTGATATTACCACTAGCGTCAATACTTTAAAAGAATATAAAAGCGAAGTTAATTTTAAAGATGGTCAGCAATTTGGGGCCTCAGTTTCAGAAAACGAAATTAAAACGTGGTTAGATAGTATAAATAATTGATTATATTAGACTGTTGTTTTGTTAAATAATGCTCACCTGTACTTAGGAAAATTCCAATTTATAGTAACTATTAAATTCAAAAAATAATATTGCATAAATAAAGAAATTAAGGTATATTATTTGTAGATAAAGTAGGTGAGAGTATATGCCTAAAAGTTTAGCTAAAGGCCTCATGGTTACCGCAGTTGTAGTGGCAGCCCTTATAGGACTAGCCATAGTAAGTTTTTTTATTTATATGGTTGCTAGTGATTTAAAAACCGAGGAACAACTAAATAATATTGTTCATGATTTATCATTAACCGATAAAATTGATATGACTATTCAAACAACAGGGGATTATGCCACCGTGGAAAAATTGATCAAAAACGATTATCAAGATTTTTATGATTTAATTGATAAATTAGAGCAAGAATATGGAAATCCAGTCCTTATTGGGTGTTTAAGTGTCAGTAATATTGCTAGTGACGGTCCAACTTTTGAGAAAACCAAAGCAGATTTAGAAACTTTAAAAGCAGCCCGTGAAAAAATAAATAATGAAATGTTAGATATTGTTTCAGATAAAGTAGTGGCCCAAAAAATAGATGATTATAAGTTAGAGGATTATTATGAAGAATTATATCGAGACTATATTGCTGATTTAAAAGTTTTGATTACAGAATTAGTGAAAGCTGATAAAGACTTTAATGATCTAATTGATGTAGTTAATGAAATTTTAGATTTTTTAAAAACAGAACAAAACCATTGGAAAATCGAAAATAACCATCTCATTTTTGACGATGAAAGGCTTTTACAAAAGTATCAATGGTTAGTTAGTAAAGTTTGTGCCGATTGTAATCAAGAAAATTTCAACGGAGAAAGTCAGGAAATCGAATTATGATTCCAACGGATTTAATCATTGCTAAAATTTATAAATATAAAGATTTTAGCCAAAAAAATTGAAAAGTAATTTTAGAAAAAGGGACCAATGCCCTTTTTTTCTATTCTGATTTAAGGTATAATGTAAATAGGTGATAGAGAATGTCAGTAATAAGAGTTATGGATGAAATTTTGGCCAATAAAATTGCCGCTGGTGAAGTTGTAGAGCGCCCAGCTTCAGTCGTCAAGGAATTAGTGGAAAATAGTATTGATGCTGGAGCAACTGAAATCAAAGTGGAACTTCAAGAAGCAGGTACTAAGGAAATTAAAGTCATCGATAATGGAAATGGAATGGATGAAAGTGATGCTATTTTAGCTTTTTCAAGGCATGCTACCAGCAAAATTAAAGACGAGGATGATTTATACAGACTAACTACTTTAGGCTTTAGAGGCGAAGCTTTAGCCTCAATTGCTTCAGTTAGTAAAGTGGATTTAAAAACGTCCATGGGTGAAATTGGGACTCACATTGCTTTAAATGGCGGAAAAGTTATTTTAGAAGAAAAAGGTGATGCTCGCAAAGGCACCATTATCACTATTTCGGAATTATTTTATAATACCCCAGCCAGACTAAAACATCTAAAAAGTCTATATAGCGAATTAGCCAGTATAACGGATTATATGAATAAATTATCCCTTTCGCGGCCAGATATTCGTTTTGTTTTAAGCAATAATAACAGTACTATCTTACAGACAGATGGAATGAATAATACGCTCAAGACGATTAAAAGCATTTATGGAAGCGATGTTGCTCGGAAAATGTTAGAAATCAAAGGAGAAAATGCCGATTATGAAATTCACGGTTATATTTCATCACCCGAAGTCCATCGTTCAAGCCGGAATAATATGATTACATTAGTCAATAATCGCGTGGTTAGAAACGTAGATATAAATCGTGTGATCAATGATGCATATCATTCATATAAACCAGATAATCGTTATCCAATTACGGTTTTACATATTGAAGTGGATCCTAGTGTAATTGATGTCAATATTCATCCAACTAAAATGGATATTAAATTTAGTAAAATGGATACATTGTTAGAATTAATTAAAGAAACAATTATTAAAACCATTAGTCATAAAAATCTAATTCCCGAAGTAACGATTCGCAGTCCTAAAGTGCAATATGAGGCTTTAACCTTAGATTTACAGCGGAATAATACTAAAGATTCGTTTTTTGAAGAGCCCGCTTTAGAAGTTAATGATTTTGCAGAAACCCAAGAGCCAGAAACAATTATTTACGAAGAAGATACCGCCGGGGATATTGTTCATGATTATAATCCTTATGAAGAAACGGAAATGCCAGAAATGTATCCAGTTGGGTTAGTCCATGGAACTTATATTATTTGTCAAAATGAAAAAGGAATGTATATTATAGATCAACACGCTGCTAAAGAAAGATGTAATTATGAAAAATTTAAAGCAGAAATGGGAAAACCAAATATAGCAAGCACGCCTTTATTGTTTCCTATTACACTGGAATTATCTAATTCAGAATTTATGATTTTAAAAGAAAATATGAATATTTTAAAAGATTTAAAATTTAATATTGCAGAATTTGGAATTAATTCAGTTATTATCAAAGAACATCCAGCTTGGTTACCAGACATAGACTTGGAAGGCTCAATTAGAAAAATTATTGAAATTGTAATAGCAACAGAAAAAAACTTTGATATTGAAAAATTTAATGAAAAAGTGGCGACATTGATGAGTTGTAAAAAAGCCATTAAAGCTAATACGAATATTACCATAGAAGAAATGGAAGCTTTAATTAGTGACTTAAGAAAGTGTAAAAATCCTTATAATTGCCCTCATGGCCGTCCTACAACAATTTTTTATTCAAATTATGATATGGAAAAACTCTTTAAACGAAATGGCTTTGATACAATCAAGTAAGTCTTAGATTAATCTAGGGCTTTTAAGGTGAAAAAATTAAATGTAGGGTAGAAATTGTGATATAATGAAAGCGGTGATAAAATGGTATATTTAGATTATAGTGCCACCACCCCAGTGGATGAGGCGGTATTAGACAGTTTTAATAAAGCTATCAAATATATTGGTAATCCTAATTCATTACATAAGCTTGGCGTTGAAGCGAAAGCTTTGATTGACGCCAGTACCAAACAAATAGCTAATTTGTTAGGAGTTAAGCCCCAAGAAATAATTTATACTTCAGGAGCTTCAGAAGCTAATAACTTAGCCATTAAAGGCATTGAAGCTTATAAAAACCGAGGTCAACATATTATTACAACTGAACTAGAACATTCATCAATTTATGGGCCGCTTAGCTATATGGTGGATCATGGCTTTGAAGTTGATTATGTTCCTTTAAAAAATGGTTTAGTCGATATTGACGAATTAGAGGCTATGATAAAAGATGAAACCATTTTAGTAAGTATCGGAGCTGTTAATAGTGAAACCGGAATTAGACAACCGATCGAAGAAATTGGCCAGCGCTTAAAGAAATACGAAAAAGTAATTTTTCATAGTGATATTACGCAAGCCGTCGGTAAAGTACCAGTTGATTTAACCAATGTCGATTTAGCTAGTTTTGCAGCTCACAAATTCTTTGGCCTTAAAGGGGTTGGGGCTTTAATCAAAAAAGAAAAAGTTAAATTAATGCCACTAATTCAAGGGGGAAAAAGCACCACCGCGTATCGAAGTGGAACACCGGCAACGCCATTAATTGTTAGCATGGCTAAAGCGCTTAGACTAGCTTATGAAAATATGGAAAAGGATATTAAACTGATTACTGATTTAAATAAAAAATGTACGGATTTTTTAAAAAAATATACTGATGTTTATATTAACAGTCCCAAAGAAGCCATTTCGCATATTTTAAATATTAGTATTATTGGAGTGAAACCAGAAACAATGTTACATGCTTTAGAAGCAGACGAAATATATATTTCGACACAAAGTGCTTGTGCCACCGGCGATACCTCTAAAGCAGTTATGGCAGTAACGAATGATGTTAAAAGAGCCACATCTAGTATTAGAATTAGTATTTCCAGGAAAACCACAGATAAAGAAATTATGCAGTTTTTAGAAAGTTTTGATAAACAATATAAAAGATTGGTGATGAAATAAAATGCGCAGAGATAAACATAATTATTATTTAGATATTGCTGAGACCGTGCTAGAAAGAGGCACTTGTTTAAGACGTTTATATGGAGCTATTATTGTCAAAAATGATGAAATTGTAGCTACGGGATATACCGGATCTCCACGTGGGCGCGCCAACTGTTCAGATTTAGGTTATTGTCGCCGTGAGGAATTAAAAATTCCTAGTGGCGAACGTT
>CALVJP010000021.1 GCA_944332215.1 uncultured Bacilli bacterium | reverse complement strand
TATTCAAATGTTTTCAAAAATCATTTTTTAATGAATGAACATAATTAATATAAAATTGCTAAATTTTCTTGAATTTTTTGAGCGATCTCTTCTTCAACTTTGGCTGGAGGTAAGGCAACAGACATATAGTATGTTTTAATATACCGGCGAATACGCGGTGTTTTATAAAAATAATCTTTTTCGTCGTACAGATTCACGTGATCATTTTTATCAGTGGCAGCTGGCGTATATTTTTGGTACGGTAAATCTATTAATTGCAGTTTATTGCTAACACTGACTTTACCAAGAGGATTATTCATAATAATTAAATTGTTACAGACCATAATTTTTAATCCATAGAAAAATATGGTATCCCCATTATGTAAAACTGTCGTACTTTCTTTTAAATGAAAACCATTTTTGAAAAGAAGAGCATCTTTAATAATCGATAAATTATAACCATTTTCATTATGGGTAATTTTAAATGATTGTGGGCCTATATATTTAAAGTTATAAGTAATATCAGCATTTTGATAAGCAATGGTAATAGTAGAATCGAGCATTTTATAAGCACAAATAGAGGAATCATAGGAATCCTCAACATAAACTAAATAGTTTTTACCTTGGGCTTTTAAGCCATAAAGACAGTGACTTACCACTTCTATTTTACTAGCTGGCTGATTATTATAGGTAATAACGACATCAGCATTAGAAATCATATACCACTTGCCGTTTTCCGAATTGATAGCCACTAAACTACGTTCTTGATTAGGAGCATTTAAGAAAAAACTGCCCTCAACGTTAGCTGGCAAATCTAATTTGGTTATTTGATCATTATCACATAAAATAATTCGCATAAAGACACCTCTTTGTATTGCTTACTTCAGTATTTTTGTTTCCTATTGTTTTTAATTTTGATATACATCCTTATCTTTAATAAAAAACAGTATATTTAAGAGTGGTTTTAAATAACTACTACAACCGTCCCTTATTTTTAATAAATTCTACTACTTTATATTTTATGTGACATTTTGCGACAATAATAATGTATGAGGTGGTATTATAATTGGTATGGTTTTGAAGTACATGCGTACATATAGAAATTTGAAGCAAGAAGTTATAGCTAAAAGTTTGGAAATAGAAAGAACAACTTTATCTGGATACGAAAGTGGACGTAGACAGCCCGATTTCTCGACAATTGAAAAAATTGCAACTGAATGCAATTTTAGTATTTATTTTGTCAATAATGTAACCGGGGAAAAATTTCAATCAAGAGATTTTCCAAGAAAAGAGCTTTAAAAAAGGGATTTACCATCCCCATCTTTGAACACTATATTTAATATTAAAGCCCGTTGCCTTATAAATGGCTCGGTTTTTTTCTGTAACAAAGGCTAAATCCATATGCACGATTCCCTGCTGCCAAGCAGTGCGCATCGCACTACCAGTATCCAAAACAACAGCATAGAAAGTCCCCAGCTTCGAATGAGAAACTTTGATAATCGTCCCGCAAGGAAATTTATCTAAAGCTGCAGCTAAAATCCGCACTTTCCCAAATTCTTCATCAACGTAGGTTTCTCCATCTCTAGTTAAACTCCAAGTTTGTCCAGAGCTGGTACGACAAGATAAAAAACCAGAGCCATTACAGCCTTGACAATCCGCGCCATATCCAGTCATTTTACCAACATATTCGCCATAATCACCGGTACCAACTTCAATAATAGCATTGACTGGTTTTTCGATAATTTCCATTTTATGATTAATGTTATCAGTATAAGCTAGACCTGTTTGACCTTCTTGTTTAGTAATCGTTATGTTTTTAGGTAATTTGCTATTATAGATTTTAAGTGTATCAAAAGCAACCTCAGTAATTGAAGCTGCCGAATTTTTCGTTTGATTGATATTATCAACTTCAAATTTCACTTCTGAAAATAGTAAATCAGAAAATAGCCCGGTAACTGAAAGCCATACAATTGATGCCCATTTTGCTATCAGCCCCAGTAAATAAGTATTCATAAATACCTCCTAATTTCAAAATTGAAATCTTTTCGATTATATCATAATTAGTAGTGGATGTCAAATAGACGGCAAGCAGTTTGGCTTGTAATATCAAGGACTTTTTCCAATTTTATCCTTTTTAATTCAGCTATTTTTAAAGCAACATATTGGACGTTACAAGGCTCATTTTGATGGCCCCTCAATGGCTCTGGCGCTAAATAAGGACTATCTGTTTCTAAAACGAAATGTCTAAGATCTAAAAGCATCACAATTTCTTTTAATTTTTTTTCGTTTTTAAAAGTCAATACCCCACCAATACCAAAATAAGTATTTAAAGGAATAAATCGTTGGGCCATTTCTAAACTGCCACTATAACAATGAAGTACACAATTAAGTTCTGTTTCTTTATAGGTTTTAATGAGCTCATAAGTATCCAAAATTGCCTCCCGGCTATGTACAACTAAAGTTTTTTGATATTTATTAGCTAATTCAATTTGCCTTTTAAAAAGTTCTATTTGGCGTTCTTTATTATCTTTGGTATAATGATAATCTAAACCAACCTCACCAACTCCTACAATTTTTGGATGAGTTAAAAATTTTTCAATTTTAATTAAATCATCTTGTGTATAAGTATCAGCAAACTCGGGATGAATCCCAATAGTACCATAGACATTGGGATACTTTTCACAAAGTTGGATAATTTCTTCAAGATCTTGAGGACTAGCTGTACTTACTATCATAATATTACTCCCCATATTTTTTATGACATCATCAACATTATCATAATCTTGCCGCATTAAATGGCAATGTGTATCTATCATCAATTTAATCACCTAAAAAGATTATACCATAAATTAGTATAATCCTTTAGGATGTGTTTTAATATAAATAAATCTAATAAAGCAGCCGACAATAAATATTAAATATACCACATCAATTAAACTAGCCTTCTTAATTACATCAAGTATTAAGAATATAATAATGGCTACAAAGACTGAGCCAATAATTATATCCTTTTTATGTTTTGTAATCATGCGCTTCTCCCTCTATCATGTCCTCTTCTAATATAACATCAAAAGGTAAGAATATCAAATATTTTCTATCGACAATATGCTACATTTTACGGATTAACTGTCAAGTTATTCAAGATGGTTTTATTTTAGCTAATAGAAAATAAAAATATTGGAATTACCTCCAATATTTTAAAATCTTTTGATGACTCTAGCAAGTTCTGATTCTAGCTTAGATTTCATAATACAATCAGCAAAGCCATCTTTTAAATAGTGCAGTTTGATGCTTTCTTTATTATCATTGATCATCACAACTACAGGCGTTTTAAAATTCTTAATTTTTTGAAGTTCTTGCAAAATAGCTAAGGCACTATAATTAGGCATATCATCATCAAGAATAATTAGATTATATTTCATTTTAACGCGCACTTTCTCAATACAATCGCGGCCATAAACCGATGAGCTGACAATGACATTTTCTTTTTCCAGTAAAGAAGTTATATTAGCCAATTCTTCGGCATCGTCATCAACAATTAAAACTTTTTTATCACCATATAAAGTTTGTTCATAACTTTCCAGTTTTTGAGTAATTGTGGTATCATCATTGGCCACAATTTTTTGATCTAATACGAGGGTAACCGTTGTTCCATGTTGCAGCTCACTTTTCAGCATCATACTTCCGCCTAAAATATTAATAATTTTTTTAACCGATTTAAAATCAAGATTATTGCGATCCTCAAGGCTAGTTAACTTAATTTCCTCTAAATCTTCACTGTTTAAACTAAGAATTTTATTGACTTCGTCAATATCGAGTCCTTGCCCAGAATCTTCAATACTAATAATTAAACGGCAGACGTTATATCTTACAATGGAGCTAACGTCTAAATTAATAAACCCCGTTTTCGTATTATTCATGGCATTATCAATTAATGAATAAACAGCCTGTTTTAATTTAATTGCATCCCCATATAGGTACTCTGGAATATTTTGATTAATTGAAAAGGAAAATTGTACTTCTGGATTGATTTTTTCTTGTGTTCTAAAGGAAATTTCTTTAAACAAATTAATAACATTATATTTATTTTCATATATCTTGATTTTCTGCGTATCCATACTGGAAATATTTAAGGCTTTATTAATTAAATAGTCTATTTGTGTACTATAATTATTGATATGTTTTGAGGCCTGCTTTAATACATCAATATTGGTTTCGTTGGTCATATCACGGCTAATACTAATTAATTCTTTAACTGGATTTTTAATATCTTGCGTCATTTTAAACAAAAATTTTGAAGTATCTTCATTAGATTTTTCAATCAATTTTTTATTTTTATATAATTCACCAATTAATTGAACATCTGGGTTTTCAATGGTATGGAACATTAACGCCGTGATAAAAGCAAAGGTAGAATTTATTAAAATAATTCCCGGATTGACATTACGAATAATTAAGACAATAATCATCAAAATGATTAACACGAACAAAGGATAATATTGCCGATTACGTATGTTTTTGCGATTTTTAAAAACACAAAAAATATCAAAAACAATGGTTATACCTCCAAAAACCATAAGTAAAGAAGTGGCTGAGCCATAACTATATACATAATTACCATCATTAAAGTAATATAATGGAAGCATTAAAGCAAATACTAGCATAATTGCATACAAAATGCCGGCGATGATAAAAAATCTTTTTTTATTCGTTGCCATGTTTTTTTGGATTTTATCGTTTTTGGTAAAAGTAATATAAAAAATATAAAAAGTAAAAACCGATAACCAAGTTAATAAATATAAGATAAATAAGCGATTACATATAATACATAACATGGTATGGAGCGTATCTATTCCATTATAATATGTAAAATAACAACATAGTAGTTCCAAAACCAAACCAAAAACATTGATAACCACTAAAACACTATATATTTTATTTTCCGTATTATTAATTCGGCGTTTAGAAAAATATAGGATTAATAACATAATACTATAAACTAAACAACAACATATGACAGATGTTCCTATAACCATTTTAACCCTCCTTAAACTAACTACATTATACCATGGATACCTTCAGTTGGTATATTTACTGAGAAAATTATGAAATTTTTTAAAAATAATGAGATTTAACTCACTATTTTATTCTTAAACATAGCTGTTTAGAAACTGTTTGAGCCTTTTCGGTGGCATCAGCTTGTAATTTTTTAATATCAATTTTAGCAATCGGCGTTAATGGCATTTTTTCTAGGCATTCAAAAGCTACAGGCCATTTATAATCAGGTAATTTTGCTTCGCAAAGGAGCGCTAAACGTGATTCTATCTCTTTGATATTGGGATTTTTTATATCTTTGGTTAATGTATAATAAACTTTAGGTAATTGGTCATTAGTGATATGTGGATTTTCAAAGCCAACCACTTTGCAATCATCTACTGCTGGATCAGCTAAAATAATATCTTCTATTTCTTTTGGTGGGACTTTAAAGCCGGTAAATCTAATAATCAATTCTTTAGAGCGTCCAATCACATAAACAAGGCCGTTAGAAGTGACATAACCTAAATCACCTGTACGAAGCCACACGCGACCATCGTGTTTTATTAATACTCGATTGGTTTCTTCTTCATTCTTATAATAACCTTTCATGACATTTGGACCACTTATCCAAAGTTCGCCACTCATGTTTTCTGTAATCGGGCCATCATAGTTAACATCAATATATGGTAATTCTTGATAACTGATCGTGCCATCTTCATTTTGAATAGGGCGAAAAGTACTGACAATTTCTTCAGGTAAAGTGGCTCCACAAGATTGCGGTAAAGCCGTATCATCCGTACCGGGAGCTGAAGCTGCGCCCGCGCATTCAGTTAAGCCATATCCTACTCTTAAGCGGCTTGGACATCCTTGTTTTTTTAAAGCTTGATTAACTTCGATTTCATTTTTTGGATTAATGTTTTTACCACCCAAAATAGGTGAATATAATTGAGTTAAATCAGCATTTTTAAGTCTTGGATCATCTTTAGTCTCGGTATAGAAATTAGGGCCACAAGCTTGGTGATTAACTATATTATTAGTTAATACTTTTATCATTCTAGCTGGTGATGGTTGAGGCTCTAAGATGACTTTCATGCCTTTAGATAAAGGCAAATGAAGGCCATCAACAATACCAAAAGCAATAAATGGTGGCATAATATCATACCACGTATGTTCTCTTTGGAAGTTGAAGTTAGCATTCATGCATTGAAAAACGGCTGAATTAATATTATCATTAGTTAATTCCACTAATTTAGGCGTACCTGTTGTTCCTCCTGTGCCAACCATTGCGACAGTTAAATCAGGCTCATATTCTGGAAAGTCTATATCTTTCGTCTGTTTACCATCTTTAAGAAATCTACGCCATGAATTACAGCTTTTAGCAAAATCTGTAGTGGTCATATTTTTAGCATTTTCGCGCAACTCCTTATCGGTCAATATAGCTTTAAGGCCAACTGATAACCCTGGCGCAGCCATAATTATTTCTTTTGCCGAAGTTTTTTGCTTCGCATTTTTTAAACTATCACCAGTGGCGGTTGAAGCAATGACTAATTCTGATTCAACTCGGTTAATTGCATGTTCTAAGTAATCTTTTGGGTATCTTGGGTCAACCATATTAGCCACCGCCCCTAATCTACTTAAAGCATAGAAAAGATAAAATGTTTCCGGTTGAGTTGGCATCATTATTGTAACAATATCACCTTTTTTAACTCCATAATGAGCCAAAGCCTGAACGGTTTTTTGACACATTTTGAAAAATTTGCTATAAGTAATTACAGTTCCCATATAATCAAAAGCAGGATTTCCCTCATACATGAGATTGTTTTGATATACATAGTCATAAATTGTCATGCGTGGTAATGGATCTGTTATATTATATAACTGTTCATGGGCACGCACTTTTGATGGTAAATTGCTTTTTGATGTAGCAATTTTAGTAGTCTGTTCCATAATTTAATTCCCCCTATCATACAGCACACTACACCTTGAATTATAGCATTTTTTATTAACTTTTACAATATTTATAAACAAAAAAACGAAAAGGGGATTTTCGTTTACTGTACTTCGTAAATTTCTTTTAATTTTTCATCTTTATCAACTCGTGCGAATAATACTTCAGGAGTATTTAATTTAATTCCGCCATCCATACCGGTAAAATCATTAACAGAATCAATTCCCCGATTTTCGGTGTTTAATTGTTTAAAGATTTTATCTGCCGTTTCTGGCAAGAATGCTTGCAAAAAGACGGTGGCGATTCTGATAGCTTCTAAAAGATTATAAATAACGGTTTTTAATCTATCAGTTTGTTCAGGATCTTTGGCTAAAACCCAAGGCATGGTCTCATCAATATATTTATTACTACGGCGATAAAGCTCGAAAATGGCATCAATGGCTTCAGCCACCTTAAGATCATTCATTTTGTTTTCAACTTGACCTTTTAAAGCTTTCGCCATCTCAATTAATTGCTGATCTTGATCAGTAATAGCTGTGGGCTCATAAACAAGGCCATCAAAATACTTATGAGCCATGGTAATAGTCCGATTAACTAAGTTACCCATAACATTGGCTAAATCAGAGTTAAGTCTTTCAATTAGAAGCTCATAACTAATATTACCATCATGACCATAAGGAATTTCATGAAGAAGGTAATATCTAACGGCATCGGCTCCAAAATGCTTAACTAACTCATCAGCATATATGACATTACCTTTAGACTTACTCATTTTTTCCCCATCACCAAACAAAACCCATGGATGACCGAAAATCTTTTTTGGCATTGGTAAATCTAAAGCGTGTAAAATAACAGGCCAATAAATAGTATGGAATCTTAAAATATCCTTACCAATAACATGAACATCCGCTGGCCAATATTTATTAAACTCTATCTCACTTTTCTCAGGATCATACCCGATAAAAGTAATATAGTTAACTAAAGCATCTAGCCAGACATAAATCACATGTTTTTCATCAAAAGGCACTTTAATCCCCCAGTCAAATGAAGTACGAGAAATACAAAGATCTTGGACCCCAGGTATAATAAAATTATTCATAATTTCATTCTTACGGCTTTCCGGTTCAATAAAATCTGGATGATCATTGATATAATCTTTAAGCCATTCATTATATTTACTAAGTTTTAAAAAATAAGCTTCTTCACTGGCGTATTTAACTTCTCTGCCACAATCAGGACATTTACCATCCACTAATTGGGACTCAGTAAAGAACGATTCACAAGGTGTGCAATATAATCCTTCGTACTTTCCTTTATAAATATCTCCTTGATCGTATAATTTTTGAAATATTTTTTGCACAATTTCTTTATGATGAAGATTAGAAGTCCTAACAAATTTATCATAGCTAACATTTAATAAGTCTAAAATCCGACGCACTTCCAAAGAAATTTCATCGACATATTCTTGTGGCTGTTTGCCATTTTTCATAGCATTTTGCTGAACTTTCTCCCCGTGTTCATCGGTGCCAGTGTGAAACTGAACATCATAGCCAGTTAACCTTTTATATCTGGCAATGGCATCCGTTAAAACCCCCTCATAAGAATTACCAATATGAGGTTTAGCTGAAGCATAAAAGATGGAAGTGGTTATATAAAAAGTTGGTTTCATTTTATTTCCTCCTTGCTTAAATTTTCTTTTAATTCTATCGTTGGGAAAATCATTTTAGTAATATTTTCCAATAGCTTAGGTGGTAAGGGACTGCCTGAGGCATTTTTATGTCCACCTCCACCATATTTTTCAGCCAATCCTGAAAGATCAACTTTATCTTGCCCGCGGTAACTAATACTTTTAGCCACATTAATAATAATGACAAAATCTAAATCGGGATATTTATTAACAAGATAGTTTCCCAAATCACTACGGTATTTCTCAGCATATGAAAGACCAATATTATAGCCATCTAAATTAGCTCTTAACATTTCCCCTTCTCTTTGTTCGATATAATTATTTTTTTTATCTTGCTCTAATTTAATTAAAAATAATTCGGCCTCACTATATTGAAACTCATCATGGGTTTTTAAATATTTAAAAAAATAATCGATGTAATTTTGGCGACCCATAATTGAAAATAAATCGTCAATATTATGCGCGGTTTTATCATTTTCTGTTTTAAAGTCATAAGTATCAATGATTCTTACTTGATCGACCAGACCTTGGGTAGAGGCTTTATGGAGTGTTTTATTATCGGAAATAGTTTTTAAATAGCTGTAATAGATACTAGTCGCACTTTCTTTTTGGCCATTTTGTTCATCAATAACTGTAGCGAAAGAATATTTATTTAAAGGTAAAGCACTTTTATGGTGATCAAATAATTTAATTTTGCCTTTTAACTGCTCATTACTAGCTATTTCAGCAGCTAAAGTTTCCGACATTGATAAATCAACTAGATGAATTTCATCATATTTATCCAAATTTTCTCGTAAATTAGCATCAACCTCAGGCGGATTTAATAATAATTTATCAAAATTATCAAAAACTAATTGAGCTAAAATAATGGGCGTGATGCCATCAGGATCAGCCACATGGGTAATTAATAATCGTTTTTTTTCACTCATTTTAACCCTCCTTATTGGTACTTCCAAAACCACCAGTCCGTTTAACTTGTAAAAGATCATCATTATCTGTCATAAGATATTTAATGAAAATCCCTTGAACAATATGCTCACCTTTTTTAAGGGTAACCGTTTTTTCCCCTTCATTTTGCAATTTGATAAAAATATGACCTTCGTTTTCTTCGTTATTATAATAATCACTATCGATAATGCCAACTTGATTACACATACGAAGATTATATTTGAAGCCGAGGCTACTTCTAATAAAAATTAATAAAACCTCATCATTTTCCATTTGAACTTTAATTCCGGTTGGAATTTTTTTGATTTCCCCAGGTAAAATTGTAATATCATCAAGCAAGCTAAAGTCATAGCCAGCACTATGAAAAGTGCTACGCTTAGGTATTGGATACTCATTATATTCTTTAATATTTAAACCTGTATCCTGGCTAAACTGATTGAAACTAATTTTATTAAATTGTCTGGCCATATTCTCCTCCTTTAAACAAAAAAACGCCCTTAACATAAGGACGTGATTGACGTGGTACCACCTTAATTTACAAGCTGTGCTTGCCTTCTACATTTAACGCATGTCCTCGTTCTAACCTAAATATTCAGTTAGACAGCTCCAGAGCCATTTCGAGTAGTCACCTTGTTTATTTGCACCAACCATAAACTCTCTATAAAGTTACCTACTTTTCTCTCTTTCGTGGCTTTTCTTTCCAATTATAGCATATTTTTTTTTATTGTTCAATATGCCTAGCTAAAAAGTTAGCTGCTAGTTTTATAATTTGAAAATCAGGATCTTGAAGCGCTTCTTTAGTAGAAATAAGAATAAGGGAGCCTACAGCATCACCACCAGCAATTATTGGACATAAGGCATAACTTGCTTTGATTGTTTTCTCTGCGGAAATATCCAGAGAATTAATTTCTGATTCAATTACTTCTTGACGACTATGGATGGCTTTTTCAATTTGCCCCGATAAAGGTTTATTTAAATATTCTTTTTTTAAATGGCCACCAATTGCAATAAAAGTATCCGTATTAGTAATAAAAATATCTTTTTTTATTAAACTATAAATAGCATCAGCTAAAGAGGTGGCGACATCTTTTAATTTATCAATTTGACTATATTTTTTTAAAATAATATGTTCTTCTTCATCAAGGAATATTTCGAAATTTTCACCATTTTTAATCCGAAGATTTTTTCTAATTTCTTTTGGGATAACAATTCGGCCTAGATCATCAATACGTCTTACGACTCCAGTTGCTTTCATTTTCTACCTTCTTTCTAAAAATATTGTGTGATAAAAATTTTTATTTATACTTTAAAAATAAGGAAAAGCATGTTATAATTGAAATGCTTAAAAAAGGAGATGATTTTAGTGGAAAAAACTTTAATCTTTGGTCATCAGAAGCCAGATACGGATGCCGTCACCGCAGCCATTGTTTTATCTTATTTAAAAAATCAACTAGGGGAAAATACGGAGCCGCGAGTTTTAGGTGATATTAATAAGGAAACTAAATTTGTCTTAAACCATTTTGGCTTTGAAATACCAAAATATTTAAATGATGTTCGCTTACAAATTAAAGATGTCGACTATATTAATGATTGTTTTTTACATGAGACAGATTCAATTTTTAAAGGTTATAATTATATGAATGAAACTAAAATTGGAACAATTCCGGTTATTAGTGAAAATAAAGATTATTTAGGAGCCGTATCGATGAAAGATGTCGCTGGTAATTTAATTTCTGGAAACCTTGGACAAATTAATACATCTTATGATAATTTACTTGAAGCTTTACAAGCAGAGGAAATCCTAAGATTTGATAAAGAAATTACCGGGGAAATTATTGTTCCTTCATATCGTAGTACGACATTCAAAGAATTAATTAAAATTGATGAAAATAGTGTGTTAATTGTTGGAGATCGCCATAGTATTATTGAATATGCGGTTAATAATAAAGCATCTATTATTATTTTAACCAATAATGTGGAAATGAAGCCGGAACATTTGGAAATTGCTAGGAAAAACAAAGTCGATGTGATTAGAACTAAATATGATGGTATTACTACCGCTAATTTAGTGGTTTTAAGTAATTATATTAAGGATAAAGTGAAAAAAGAGGAAATTATCGCGGTTAATGAAAATGATTCTTTATATGATGTTTTAGAACTAGCTAATAAAAAGAAATTTAGTAATTATCCTGTGTTAGATAATAATGGCAAATGCTTAGGTATTTTTAAAGCGAATATCTCGGATAATAAGCATCCTAAAAAGGTTATTTTAGTAGATCATAATGAGAAAGAACAAAGTGTCATTGGATTGGATGAAGCTGAGATTGTCGAAATTGTCGATCACCATAAAATTGGCAATATTGGAACATCTATGCCAATTAATTTTCGCAATATGCCACTTGGTTGTACGGAAACCATTTTATATTTAATGTATAAAGAAAATAATGTTGATATTCCTAAAGACATCGCCGGCTTAATGCTTTCAGGAATCATTTCGGATACTCTATTACTAAGTTCACCAACGACTACAGAAACTGATAAGAAAGCTTTAAAAGATTTAGCGCGAATCGCGGAAGTGGATTACGAAAAATATGGGATGGAAATGTTTAAAGCTGGCTCTTCGATTGAGGGCATGAGTATTAATGAGGTTATTCACATTGACTTTAAAAACTTTATTATTGATAATCAAAAATTGGGAATTGGTCAGATTTCAACGATGAGTACAGAAGAAATCATGAGTAAACAAGATGAATTTATCGAAACTTTAAATGATATTGCTCGTAATGAAGATTATACAGCAGTAGCTTTATTTGTGACGGATATTTTGAAAAATGGCTCTTATGTTTTATTTAATGAAGATAGCAAGGAAGTCTTTAGTGGATCTTTTAATGTGGAAAATATTGAAGAAGCCCATTTCTTTGATGGTTTGGTTTCGCGGAAAAAACAGATGGTTCCTAAAATTATGAATTATTTAGATAATAAATAAAAACTAGAATTTAATCTAGTTTTTTTGTTGGTGTAAGTCATACATAAATTTTTTTACTTTAAAAAGGTTTTATTTTTTAAGACTTTTAGCTAATATTTGCATTAAATCAATAAGATAATAAATAAAGTGTTTTTCCAATTTAATGGTATCTAAAGTAATAATAAGGCGCTCAAACTTTAGACTAAAACGAAACATACGACTTAGCTGACTAACCTCATAAAATAAGGTTTCTCCATCCACTTTTTTAGTTAAATCTTTATCTAAAGTTATTTCCACAAAATTCTTCATTTGTCTAATTTGGTTAATGCCTATTTGCTCAGCCAATTTTTCAAACCATTCTTCGTGCATATAAATAATTAAATCTTCTGAAACTTTACCAAAACGATCTTCTAATTCATTTTTAACGGATATTAATTTTTCGTATGAATCAATTGTGTTAATTTTTTGATGAATTTCTATTTTTAATTCTTCTTCACTAACATAATTATCATCAATAGCGGTTTTCACTTCTATTAATGGACTAGTCTCTTCCTCAGTGTTGTGTTTAATTTCTTTACCTTGTAATTTTTGCACTTCTTCATTTAACATTTCTAAAAATAATTCAATCCCAATACTATCTATAAAGCCAGCTTGCTGACTACCCAAAATATCCCCGGCACCTCTAATCGATAAATCACGCATCGCAATGGCAAAGCCACTTCCTAATTGCGTAAAATCTTTAATAACTTTTAAGCGTTTAACCGCAACTTCCGAAAGAATTTTTTTGTTATCATACATTAAATAACAATAGGCTATTTTATTACTGCGCCCAATACGGCCGCGAATTTGATACAACTGAGATAGCCCAAAACGATCCGCATCAATGACAATTAAAGTATTCACGGTTGGAATATCTATACCCGTTTCGATAATGGTCGTACATAGTAAAATATCAAATTCATGATTATTAAATTTAAACATAATGTTTTCTAACTCAGCTTTGCTCATTTGCCCATGAGCACAGGCAATTGTCGCATCCGGCACTAAAGTTTGAATTTCATGGAGTTTTTGCTCCATATTTTGAATATGATTAAAAAGTATAAATGTTTGTCCGTGACGGGCTAATTCTTTATAGATAGCTTCTTTAATTATCTGATTATTTTCAGCCAAAACATAAGTTTGAATTGGATAACGATCAACAGGTGGTGTTTCAATCATTGATAAGCTTCGAATACCAGCCATCGACATTTGTAATGTCCGTGGGATTGGGGTGGCCGACAAAGTTAAAACATCAACATTATTTTTATATTTTTTGATTTTCTCTTTATGTTTAACGCCAAAGCGTTGTTCTTCATCAATAACTAATAATCCTAAATCTTTAAAATCAACGTCATCACTTAAGATGCGATGTGTACCTATTAATAAATCAATTTTCCCTTCTTTTAAATCTTTCAAGATTTCTTTAATTTTATGTGGATTAACAAAACGGTTTAAAATTTCAATCTTAACCGGAAAAGCTTGAAAACGTTTTAAAGCATTTTGATAATGCTGGGATGATAAGATAGTCGTAGGACAGAGTAAGGCGGCTTGTTTTCCAGATAAAATACATTTAAAAATAGCTCGAAAAGCCACCTCGGTTTTTCCATAACCAACATCGCCACAAAGAAGCCGATCCATGGGTTTAGAGCTTTCCATATCTTTTTTTATTTCATCGGTGACTCTAATTTGGTCTAATGTTTCGGTGTATTCAAATTGCTTTTCAAATTCAATTTGTTCTTCCGTATCATGATCAAAAGCAAATCCTTTTTTAGCTTCCCGCTTAGCATAAAGATCTAAAAGCTCAGCCGCCATATCTTCAGCATGTTTTCGTGCTTTAGCTTTGGTTTTAGCCCATTCATGGCTACCTAATTTATTTAATTTAGGAGTGGCCCCCTCTTTGCCGGAATATTTAGTAATTAAATCCAGTTTTTCTACCGGGATATAAAGTTTATCTTGCTCGCGGTACTCAACAGTCAAATAATCTTTGGGTACGCCATTTTTATTCATGGTCCGAATGCCAAGATAGCGGCCAATACCATGGGTTCCATGAACAACATAATCTCCAATTTCTAATTTGGTAATGTCTTTAATTCGACTGCCATAGCGAAATTTCGTATGATAATGGCTTTCTTCATTTTGGTTAAAAAGTTCTCGCTTGGTAATAACTATATACTTGGAAGTTTCAAAACCAGAATTAAGATTTTTAACTAAAACATTTATTTTGCCAAGAAATAACTTAGATTCATTGGTATAAATAATTTGATTATTAGCTAAATTGTCAATTAATTTGTTAATTTGATAGCGGCTATCTAAGCAAATAACTACATATTTACCACTTTTTAAATATTTTTTAAGACGATTATTGATGCCCTCAACTGTTTTCGGAAAATATTCAATTTCTTGGCATTGATAAAATTGTGTATTTTTTACATTATTATAATTAACAAAGGTTTCAAAAAACAAAGTCTCCTTAGGGTTTAAAGCAGTTAATTCATGCATATACTTGGTATCTTTCGCTCTTTCAACACTTTGATTGTAATTAATAATTTCGTCAGTTAAAATTTCATAATTAGTTAGTAAATTATGATAATCATCAAAAACCACTAATGGCTCGTTCATATAGCCTGCAATGTTTGTGACTTCCGTATATTTATAAAGATCACGATAAGGAATATCAAAGGTATCTTCATCAATTAAAAATTCAGTATTGGGATAAATCGTAATTTTTTTAAGATCTTTCATCGTTCTTTGTGTATCGACATTAAATGTTTTAAGAGAATCCAAAGTGTCCCCCCAAAATTCTAAACGAAGAGGATTCTCACTATTAAGCGGGAAAACGTCTAAAACAAAACCACGAACCGCCAGTTCTCCCGTCATATTCACCGTTGTTTCCCGTTTATATCCCAGTTTAAAAAGTTTGGTCACTAAATCATCTAGCTGATAATCATGGCCAGTTTCCAGTTCAAGATAACTATCTTTGAAATTTTGTTTTGAGGGAAGAAATCTTAAATACCCCATTAAATTAGTGATAACAATGCTTGGCTTACCCGTTAAAAGATTATTAATCGTTTCCAGACGGCTTGTTTTAAACTCTGGCGAGATAGCAATCGCTTCACTGGTCAAAAAATCATCCATCGGGAAAAACCACACTTGATCAGTATGGTGGGTAAGTGCATTATAGATTTTTCCTGCTTCATGTAAATTAGTGGTCACAAATAAAATTGATTGGTGTTTTTTTTGAAAGCGATTATAAAGATAAAGACTTTTTAATTCGCTATTAAGACCGATGATTTCTTCTTCATCTTGGATTTGAAAAAGATCATTAAGAAAACTCATGAATTTACTCCTTTATTATACTTATTCATCACCTTATCAAAAGGCAAATCTAAATAATCATTAATAAGACTGGGAGCTAAATTATTAACAGCATTAATTTGCTCAAGTTCTTCAGAGGGCACTTTTCCAATGACGTAATCAATGGTATTTTGGTCTTTTTTATTACCAATACCAATTTTTAAACGCTTATATTCATTAGTTTTTAAATGGCTCTCAATATTTTTTAGACCATTATGCCCCCCTGAAGAACCTTTATATTTCAATTTTATTTTGCCACTATCGGTATCTAAATCATCGCAAATAATTAAAAGGTCTGGTAAAGAGATTTTATAAAACTCAAGATAATCTTTAATAACCTCCCCGGATAAATTCATATATTTGCAAGGTTTTAAAAGTATAACTTTTTCACCATTATGAATAAAATCAGTATATAATCCATTAAATTTTTCTTTAGTAAAGGTTAAGTTTTGACTTTTAGCATAAGCATCAAGAAAACGAAAACCGGCATTATGACGCGTATTTTCATATTCTTTACCAGGATTACCTAAGCCCACGATTAATTTCATAGATATCACCTCCGATGATATTCACGATAAACTTCACTTTTAGGCATATTTCTGTCTTTAGCCACCAACTTTATAGCTTCTTTAGGATCTTTGCCTTCTTTTAAATAAAGGTGAACATGTTCAATTAATGATAAATTGTGGAAATCTGGCTTATCATCATTACCCGCCACAACTAAGACAATTTCCCCTTTTAAATTTTCGGATTCTTTAATTAATTCCGTGATATTCCCCCGAATTATTTCTTCGTATTTTTTGCTTATTTCCCGGCAAATAGCAGCCTTACGGTTACCAAATACTTCTAAAATATTATTTAAAGTTTTAGTAATCCGGTGCGGAGCCTCATAAAATATTAAAGTAAATTGATGCTCTTTTAAATTCATAAGTTCTTTTTTACGTTTACTTTCTTTACTATTAAAAAAACCATAAAAAGTAAAAGGCTGATCGCCAAGTCCTGACATCACTACAGCTGGAATAAGCGCGGTCGCTCCTGGCAGACACACAACATTATAATTATATTTAAGTGCTTCTTTGACTAAAATACACCCAGGATCACTGATAACCGGGGTCCCTCGATCACTAACAAGAGCAATCGTCTTACCTTGTTTTAAATATGCAATTTCCTTGTCAATATTGCCATTTTCATTATATAAATGACTAGAAATTAATTTATTTTGAATATTAAAATGATTTAAAAGTTGACGTGTTACTCTAGTATCTTCGGCAAAGATCACATTAGCCGTTTTTAAAATATGAAGAGCACGATAAGTTATATCCTCCATATTCCCAATGGGTGTGGGAACCAAATAGAGTGTTGGCGTATTATCATAACTTTTTTGATGCATATGTTTCACCTACTTAAAAAATTTTTGCACCGCTTTGGTATAGCTGCCATCTTTTTCATGACTAATAAGTGGAGGCATAATTTTTAATCCTTTTTTGCCATTTAACCGTCCTTCAATTAAAACAATATTGGCTTCTTTATCTGGCCTTGGATGAACAAATTGGATTTTTTTAGGTTCTAAATTATATTCACGCATTTTAGCTAAAAGGTCAGTAAGGCGATTAGGGCGGTGAACGATACCTATTATACCATTATTTTTTAATAATTTTCGGGAAATATGACATATTTCATCTAAATTTAAACAGATTTCATGGCGCGCCACGGTTTTATAAGTACTAAAGTTTAATTTAGAATCGGCTTGGACTTCAAAAAAAGGCGGATTACAAGTAATTATATCAAAACTATTAGCTAAAAAATTATCTTTAATTTCTTTAATATCAGCATTGATAATTTCAATTTGCTTTTCCAGCTTATTTATTTTAACACTTTTTTCCGCTAAACGAGCTACGTCTTTTTGAATTTCCACCCCAATAATTTTAGCTTTAGTCTTAGTCGATAAAATTAAAGGAATAGGCGCATTGCCAGTTCCAATATCCAAAATTTTGGTAATAGAATTACCAATAGTAATAAAATTGGGTAGTAAAACAGAATCCAGCGAGAAATTGAACATTGTGGTATTTTGAATTATTTTAAGGTTTTCATACCCTAAAAGGTAATTAGTTACTTCCAACTTTATCCACCATAATAATTCCATAATTAGGAATGTTCACTTTATACTGCTGTTTTAAAATATCAAGCCCAACTACAGTCCCCTCCCCTTGGGGCGTGGAAACTTTATCGCCCATTTTCGGTAAGCATTGGCGGCATTTTTTATAATCTTCATCTTCGTACTTTAAACAGCAAAGCAATCTTCCACAAACACCATTTATTTTACTGGGATTAAGGGATATATTTTGGTTTTTAGCCATATTGATAGAAACAGTATCAAGATCTTTCAAAAATCTGGCACAGCATAATTTTTGACCACAAGGTCCGCATCCTCCTACTTCTTTAGCTTTATCACGAACCCCTATTTGTCTTAATTCAATACGCACCTTATAAATAGCGGCTAACTCTTTAGCTAATTGGCGAAAATCAACGCGGTTATCAGCTAAAAATCTAAAAATAAGTTTATCGCGATCAAAAGTATAACTGGCATCAATAATTTGCATTCCTAATGAATGTTTTTTAGCTAACTTACGGCAACAAAGTAAAGCTTCTTTGGAATCACGCAGATTTTTTAAATGGCGGCGATAATCGTCTTTACTAGAAATTCTAATAATTTTCTTCAAGGGGCTATGAAGCATTTTAGGATCAATCTCAATTTTTTCATTAATAACTTTCCCAAATTGTAAGCCCTGATCTGTTTCAACAATGACGGTGACATTTTTTTTTAGTTTATATCCGCTAGGATCAAAGTAGTACATGCGTCCATGATCTTTAAAAGCAATACCAACTACTTTTTGCATTTATATTCCTCCTTCCAATTCGATAATAAGCTTGTCCATTAGTAAATTTACATTAGCATTATATTTCACTTTTTCTTTAAATTCCGTTAAAATATTTAACTTGGTACATAAACTATTTAAGGTATTTTTACTTTTGATAAAGGCAATATCCGTTTGATAATCATGGAACAATTCAATCTTTCGATGTAAAAATGAATTTAAAATTTCACGGTAATACATGATCATCACATCAAAAGCTCGAATAATATCATCTTTGTTTTTGATATAGTCATGCCACAATTTATTCATATATATAATAGTATCTAAATGATTTTTTTCATAATAATTCACAAGGTTAATGGCTTTTTCGATTTTTTCTAAATTATCATTAGATTCTCTATTTTCTTCAAATAAAAGAAGGTTTAATTTATTTAGTGTATTTTCTACACTAAAAGTTTGATGGACCTCTTTTAATTTAATTATTTGACATCTTGATCTAATGGTTTCTAAAACTTGGTAAATGTTATCTGTAATTAAAATGGCCATAATGCCTTCTTCGGGTTCTTCTAAAAATTTTAAAATAGAGTTAGCTGCTTGTTTATTTAATTTTTCAGCTCCGTTTATGATATATATTTTCTTAGTTCCAATTAAAGCTTTTTTGGTAAATTCACTTTGAAGCTCTTGTAATTGTTCTTTTTTGATCCATAAACCATCGGGCGTAATTATTTTGATTTCGGGAAAGTTACCACTGTCGATAACTTGGCATTGATCACATGAAGCACATTCTGCTTGATGTGTATAATGTTTTGGACACATGGCTGATTTAACAAAGGCAAATATGAAATTAAAGCTATCATAAAAACCGTTAGTTTCAAAGAGATAAGCGTGGGAATACTTATCCTGACTAACAGCGTTTTTTAATATTTGATAAACAATGGGCTGAATATTTTGGTATTCATCTAACATCTTTATTTCCCCCTAATAAACTAATAATCTTATAATAATTAAAACAATGAGGCCAGGCAGGCCAAAAATCGTTAATAAAATTACTGTAACAATATTTATTGGGATGATGGCTACCGCCGGAACGAGTAAATTATAACCATAAAGCATAAGAAAAGCAACAATTAATCTTTTTAATAGATTGGTTAAATGGCTTAAAAAAGTTAAAGTTTGTAGTTTACTCAAGTTTTTTCACCTCAATAAATTATATATTATTTTAAATAATTTATGAGATTTTGGTACGATCTGTTAAAGCGATTTCTAAAGTTAAAGGATCGATATAATCAATATCAGCTCCCATCGGAATACCGTGAGCAATTTTCGTAATGATTACATCGGTATTTTCTAAGAGCTTACGAATATAAAGAGCGGTTGTTTCACCTTCGACGGTTGGTTTTACCGCTAAAATGATTTCTTTAATATTTTCTTCTTTTATTCTTTTGATCAATTTATCAATATTAATATCTTCGGGGTTAATTCCCTCTAAAGGGGATATTAAACCACCTAAAACATGGTATACGCCATTAAAGGTGCCGATTTTTTCGAATAAAACAATGTTTTTGCTTTCTTCGACGACACAAATAACACTAGTTTCACGATGCTTATCTTGACAAATTGGACATAATTCTTCTTCGGATAAATTGCCACATCTTGTACATTTTTTTATTTTAGTTTTGCTGTCTTTTAAGGAGTTAGCAAACAATTCTAAAGCTTCATCTTCCATATTAAGGCATGACAAGGCCAATCGTTCGGCTGTTTTTTCCCCAATGCCGGGAAATTTTTTAAAACACTCAATTAAATTGGTGATTGTTCGCGGATACATTTAAAATAATCCTGGCATCCCTTGGGTGTATTTACCCATTTTGTTTTCGGTCGCTTGGTCGACTTTTTTACTGGCATCATTGACAGCAACTAAAATCATATCTTCAAGTAATTCTATTTCATCGCTTTGGATGGCCTCGGCATCAATTTTGACTTTAGTTATTTCTTTGGTTCCTTTCATTTCGATGCTAACTAAAGAGGATTTGCCTTCAAAAGTAGTGTTATCTATTTCCTCTTTAGCGTTCATCATATCTTTTTGCATTTTTTGAGCTTGTTTCATCATGGCTTGAATGTTCATGGTATCTTCCTTTCTTAATTATATTCTATTATATCTTCAAAGTTGGAAAATTCGTTAGTTTCTTTAGGCGAAAAAATATCTGCTAAATTGAATTGTTCCTCTTCGTAAGTATATGTCTTTTTTTTGGAATTGAAAATATTTTTGATATTTTCCCAATCGTTTATATCGGTAGCAATAGCTTTATAAGGTTTATCCATAACTTTGGTTAAAGTTGCTTCTATGGCTACTAAATTTTCATTAAATAAATTCGCCAGACGTTCATTTTGATAAACAAATATTAAGTTTTGTTCACTAGCTGCTTTTAGTTGACCATCTAAAAGAATGGCAGCCCATTTACTAACATCGGGGTCAAGTAAATAGTCGTTTAAAATTAATATTTTTTTAGATAAAATCGGGATTTGACTTTTTTTAAAGCGGGCTAAGGTATTATTGATACGGATATTTTTAATTTCAGCGATTTTTTGAAGTTGTTGTTTATCTTTGGTTTTTGGATTTGGCTGGTCTATGTTTTTAGAAATGTCTTTTTCTTTTGAAACTAAGTTTTCCTTAACCGGCTGTGCTTCAAGTTTTTCCACAGTTTTTGGAATATTATTTTGTGGCTGCTCTAAAGTTTTTTCAATTTTGGCTTCTGATTTTATTGGTTGCTTGGCTTTTTCCTGATTGTTAACCATTTTTATCAATGCTAATTCTAATAATAATTTGGTGTTAGTTGTTGTTTTCATTTCGGAAACGGTATTGTTTAAGATATTAATATATGTTAACAAAATGTTATTGCTTATTTTTAGAGCAATGTCACTATACAATTCTAGGTTGCTATATATTTGCTTAAAATATTTGGGAGCTTCTTTATAAAGTAGAATATTACGCATGAATGTAATGATTTCTTCGGTTAATTTAACAAAATTTTTACCACCGTCATTATAAAAATCTAACTTTTTAAATATTTCTTCGAGATTGGCTTCGGTAATTAATTCTAGCAAGTTTTTTAAATCTTCAGGGGTTAAGGTACCATTAATATCATGAATATCTTGAGCGGTGATGGTATCACTAGCATAGGCAACAGCCTGGTCTAACATACCGATGGAATCGCGAAGGCCTCCATCAGATAATCTCGCTATTTCTCTTAAAGCGGACTGGTCAATAGAAATTTGTTCTTTTTGGGCGATTTCAGTTAATTTTTCCACAATATTATTTTCACTTATTTTTTTAAAATCAAGGCGCTGGCAACGTGAAAGAATGGTTTCTGGTATTTTATGAGGATCGGTTGTTGCTAAAATGAAGATTATATGAGCTGGAGGTTCTTCTAATGTTTTTAAAAGGGCATTAAAGGCTCCAGTTGTCAACATATGGACTTCATCGATAATATATACTTTATATTTACCATAGGATGGGACGAGATTAACTTTATTTCGCAGTTCTCTTATTTCATCAACGCCATTATTTGAGGCAGCATCAATTTCAATAATATCGCTATTATTTATTTGTGTACAGCTAACACATTTACCACAAGGGCAATTATTTTGCAAGTTTTCGCAGTTTACCATGTGAGCAAATATTTTAGCAATGCTTGTTTTACCGGTACCTCGAGGACCAGCAAATAAATAAGCGTGACTAATTTTATTGTTTTTTATAGAATTGCTAATTATTTTGACGATGGTGTCTTGCCCACTAACATCGTTTAAGGTTTGTGGTCGATATTTTCTATATAATGCTTGATACATGCAATCACCTTCTAAATTATATTTTAATTATAGCACAAAAAAGGGAATAACTTTACTTTATTTCCTTTTGTTTTCGAAAAAGTTTTTTAGTATTTCTTGGGATTTTTGAAGTCCTTCTCCTTGAATTTTTTCTGGAATTTTTAGAGTGTCTTTTTTATCACGAGGAGCAGCATAAATTATTTTTTTTATTCGCGCATGTTCGATAGCCCCCATGCACATTTTACATGGTTCAAGGGTTACATACATTTCACACTGGTTTAAATACCACCCCTGTTTTTTTTTACAAGCTTTTTCCACAGCATTTATTTCTGCATGACGAGTTACTATTTTATTTTTTTCTTTGGTATTATGAGCTTTGGAAATAACTTTTCCGTTTTCCACAATTACTGCTCCGACAGGAACGTCTCCTGTGTTAATTGATTTTTCAGCTTCTTTAAAAGCTAATTTCATATATTTGTTCACATTATCACCTAATTAAAAGGCACACATGTTTAGTGATCCTTAAGGCTGCTGTCTTCCGACCCTGACCTGTTTCAGATATAAACATTGTGCCAATTAATATATTATATGATTTTAATAAAAAATGCAATCTAAACAATGTTTCACGTGAAACATTATTGACTATTAAATATTATTAATTAAAATATATCACTATTTTTAATTATTAAAAAAAACAATTTACTTTATTATTTACTATATCCCAATGTTTCACGTGAAACATTATTAACTATTAAATATTATTAATTAAAATTATATATCGCTATTTTTAATTATTAAAAAAAATAATTTACTTTATTATTTTCCATATTCCAATGTTTCACGTGAAACATTATTAACTATTAAATATTATTAATTGAAATTATATATCACTATTTCTAATTATTAAAAAACAATTTACTTTATTATTTTCTATATTCCAATGTTTCACGTGAAACATTAGTAACCATTAAAATATTAATAATTGAAATTATATATCACTATTTTTAATTATAAAAAAAATTTACTTCATTATTTACTATATCCCAATGTTTCACGTGAAACATTATTAACTATTAAATATTATTAATTGTAATTATATATCGCTATTTCTAATTATTAAAAAACAATTTACTTTATTATTTACTATATTTCAATGTTTCACGTGAAACATTAGTAAACTAGATAGTGAAAAAGAAAACAATGTTTCACGTGAAACATTGTTTATTCTTCATTTCTATTTTCGATCATGTTTGATTCGTCTAAATTTTCCTCATCATTTTCTTCTTTAGCAATTAAAGCAACATTACTAACCTTTTGACCATCTTTTAGATTTATTAATCTAACGCCTTGAGCAACACGGCCTGTGCTAGAAATCTGTTCTACAGCTAACCTAATTATCATACCACTATTAGTAATAATCATAAGATCTTCATCACCATGTACTAATTTAAAAGCAACAATATTTCCATTTTTATCTGTAATATTTAAACCTTTCACGCCTTTACTTCCACGATGAGTCATACGGTATTCTTCAGTATCAGTCCGTTTTCCATAACCATTTTCAGTAACTACTAAAATTTGCTCACCTTTTTCGGCTATTTCACATCCTACACAAATACCATTATCTAAATCAATACCTTTTACGCCCGCAGCAGTACGACCCATAATTCTAATTTCTCTTTCATCAAAACGGATCATTCGTCCATTTGAAGAAGCAATAATGATTTCATTTTCGCCACTGGTCTTTTTAACCGAAATTAATTGATCGCCTTCTTTTAAAGTGATCGCTATTTTCCCATTAGTTCGAATATTTTCAAATTCTTTCAAAGCAGTTCTTTTAATCAAACCATTTTGTGTACAAAATACAATATTGTTTTTTTCTTCACTAGGGCTAACTTTTAGCATAGCTTTGACTATTTCATCTTTTTCTAATGGTAATAAGTTAACTATTGGTAAACCTTTAGACTGTCTACTAAATTGAGGAATCTCATAACCTTTAACACGATAAACTTTTCCATGATTAGTAAAGAACATTAAATAGTCATGCGTGGTCATGGAAATAAGATTTTCCACAAAATCATTTTCGTTCGTACTCATTCCCTTAATACCTACGCCACCTCTATTTTGGGTTTTATAAGTCTCACTATTCATGCGTTTAATATAGCCACGATTAGTTAAAGTTATAACGATATTTTCCACCGGAATTAATGATTCATCCTCGATATAGTCAATCGCCGTCATATCAATATCAGTTCGTCGTTCATCGCTATATTTGTTTTTAATTTCTAACAATTCTTCTCTAATTATATTTAAAACTTTTTGTTCAGAATTTAGAATTTCTTGATAATAAGCGATTCTTTCTAATAATTCTTTCAATTCTTCTTCAATTTTTGCTCGTTCTAAGCCAGTCAAACGTCTTAATTTCATTTCAAGAATCGCCGTGGCTTGAATTTCCGTAAGAGCAAAGCGTTCCATCAACTCTGTTTGAGCTTGTTCATCACTTTTAGAAGCTTTAATTAATTTAATGATTTCATCAATATTATCTAAGGCTATTTTTAATCCCTCTAAAATATGAACGCGTTTTTCCGCTTTATTTAAATCAAAGCGAGTTCGTCTAATAATAATTTCCTTTTGATAATCAATATATTTTGAAATAATATCTCTTAAACCTAAAGTCCTAGGAACGCCATTATCTAGCATTAATAAAGTGATGCCATAACTAATTTGGAATTGAGTATGTTTATATAAATTATTTAAAACAACTTGAGCATTAGCATCTTTTTTCAAGGTAATCGTAATTTTAATTCCCTCTTTTAAATCAGTATGATAATCAGATATTCCCTCAATCACTTTACTATGGACTAATTCAGCTACTTTATTTTTAAGATCAAAAGTATTCACACCATATGGAACCTCATCAATAATGATATATTGTTTGCCATTTTTTTCTTCGATAGTTGCCCTACTACGAACAGTAATTGTCCCTTTTCCGGTTTCATAAGCTTTTTTAATACCACTATTACCTAAGATAATGGCTCCTGTTGGAAAATCTGGCCCCTTAATATGTTGCATTAAACCTAAGGTATCAATAGTTGGATCATCAATATAAGCAATACAACCATCGATAACCTCGCCTAAGTTATGCGGTGGAATATTGGTAGCCATTCCAACCGCAATTCCCATAGTTCCATTAACTAAAATATTAGGAAATCTCGAAGGTAAAACCGTTGGCTCTTTTTCTGTTTCATCAAAATTATTATCAAAATCAACAGTATCCTTATTAATATCTCTTAATAATTCTAAAGATATTTTGGATAATCGAGATTCTGTATAACGCATAGCTGCTGCACCATAACCATCAATATTTCCAAAGTTACCATGGCCATCAACCAGCATATAGCGATAACTAAAATCCTGAGCCATTCTCACCATGGCTTCATAAATACTAGAATCACCATGAGGATGATATTTACCCATAACATCTCCAACAATTCTCGCACTTTTTTTATGCGGTTTATCTGGTGTATAACCAGATTCATACATTGAATATAAAATACGGCGGTGAACAGGCTTTAAACCATCGCGCAAATCAGGTAAAGCACGCGCCACAATAACACTCATAGAATATTCTAAAAATGATGTTTCTATTTCATTAACTATGTTGTTTTCTTCTAATCTATCTCTACTATGATCCATACTTCACCTCCTATATATCTAAATTTTCTGCATATAGCGCATTAGTTTCAATAAATTGGCGGCGAGGCTCCACTTCCTCACCCATTAATTTTGAAAAAGCTTCATCAGCAGCAATAGCATCATTAACAGTTATTTTTCTTAAAATACGAGTATTAATATCCATGGTAGTCTCATTTAATTCTTCAGGGTCCATTTCTCCTAACCCTTTCATTCGTGCAATATCATATTTAGTATTAGGGTTTAATGAAGCTAAATAAGCATCCCTTTCTTCTTCATTTAAAACATATTTAATAGTTTTACCATGCTTGATACAAAATAGCGGAGGCTGAGCCGCATAAACATGGCCTGCTTCAACTATTGGCTTAAAGAAACGATAGAATAAAGTAAGTAATAAAACCCGAATATGGGAGCCATCAACATCGGCATCGGTCATGATAATAATTTTATGATACCTTAATTTACTTAAATCAAATTCTTGGCCAATTCCAGTACCAAAAGCAGTAATAATTGTTCGAATTTCCTCATTACTTAAGGCTCTATCTAAACGAGCTTTTTCCACATTTAAAATTTTACCTCTTAAAGGCAAAATCGCCTGGGTCATAGAATCACGACCTTTAAGAGCCGAGCCTCCAGCAGAATCTCCTTCGACTAAGAAAATTTCACATTTGACAGGATCTTTATCTTTACAGTCGACTAATTTGCCGCCAAAATTAACCACATCTAAGTCACTTTTACGTCTAGTTAATTCACGAGCTTTTTTAGCAGCAATTCGTGCGCGAGCAGCTGTCATATTTTTTTCAACAATTACTTTAGCTTCGTCAGGATGTTCTAATAAATATCGTTCAAATCCAGCCGCAAAAACATTATCCGCTATTTTGCGCACTTCAGAATTACCTAAACGGCCTTTAGTTTGACCTTCAAATTGTGGATTTGGATGTTTACAAGAGATAATCATGGTTAAACCCTCTTTAACATCATCGCCACTTAAGGAGTCGTCTTTTTCTTTTAACAGATTAGTCTTACGAGCATAACTGTTTAAAATGCGGGTTAAAGCTCGGCGAACGCCTTCTTCATGGGTACCCCCATCGTGCGTATTAATGTTATTAACGAAAGAATAAATACTATCAGTATAACCGGTATTGTATTGTAAAGCCACTTCAAAAATAACACCATTTTCTTCACCTTCTAAATGGATGATTTCATTTTGGATAGTTGTCTTATTTTTATTTAAGTAGCGGACATATTCACTAATACCACCTTCGTAGTGGAAAGTTTCCCCCGTCGTATCTTCATCATCGCGGTCATCTCTTAAAGTTAAGCTCAAACCTTTATTAAGAAAGGCTAATTCTCGCGTACGCACTTTAAGCGTTTCATAGTTATATATGTCAGTATCAAAAATATCAGGATCTGGTTTAAAAGTAACCGTCGTTCCGGTGCGATCTGGACTGCAAGTTCCAACAACCGTTAATTTTTGAATGGTTTTACCACCGTCGGCAAATTTAGCTTCATGGATTTGGCCCTCTTTATAAACAGTAACAGTAACACTTTTAGAAAGAGCATTGACAACAGAAGCTCCAACCCCGTGCAAGCCACCAGAAACTTTGTAGCCACCGCCACCAAACTTACCACCAGCGTGTAAAACAGTATAAACCGTTTCAACGGTTGATAAACCGGTTTTAGGATGGACACCGGTTGGAATACCACGGCCATTATCTTTCACCGTAATTGAATTATCTTTATTAATGATAATTTCAATATTGTTACAATAGCCAGCTAAAGCTTCATCGATGGAGTTATCCACAATTTCCCAAACTAAATGATGTAAACCTTTAACATCTGTTGTTCCAATATACATTCCCGGTCTTTTGCGCACAGCTTCTAAGCCTTCTAAAACCTGAATGTCAGATTCATTGTAATGTTCTTTTTCTTGCATTATTTCACCTCTTTAATTATTTTGCCATTTTGGATGTTGATCAGTTTTGCTTTGTCAATAATCTTTTTATCAATATTTTCTAAATCTGTAGTCGTAATTATCACTTGCATATCATTATCAATATAAGATAAAAGGTTATTTTTTTTATCATTATCCAGTTCACTAAAAACATCATCAAGCAAAATTATTGGACTTGTTTGCTTATAATCTTTAAATAATTCGATTTCTGATAGTTTTAAGGCAAGGACAGCTACCCGTTGTTGACCTTGAGATCCATAATATTTTAAATTTTTATGACCAAGATAAAACTCAAAATCATCACGATGCGGACCATATAAAGTCGTTTTAAATTTAATATCCTTGTCTAAATTAGTGTTCAAAATCTGTTTTAATTCTGTTCTAATAGTATCTTTTTCCATATTGGTAAATTCGACAGATGGAACATATCGCAATTTAAAACCATCTTTTTTGGCAATATCTTTAAATATTTTAGGACATATTTTATTTAATCGCGTTAAAAAACGTTCCCGCATTTGATAAAGAAAAACACTTTTTTCCACAAGATAATCGGTGAGAATATCAAAATAGCCTTCATCAATATGTTGTCCCTGGTTTAATTGTTTTAAATAATCATTGCGAATTTTTAGCAATTTATTATAATCATTTAAGGTATTATAATAATTTTGTGAGATTTGACTTAATTCAAGATTCAAGTATTTGCGTCTTGCTCCAGGAAAACCTTTAATTAATTCCAAATCTTCAGAATAAAAAATAATAATATTCATTTTTTCAATGTAGGACCCAGTTTTTGTTTCGATATTATTATCAATTTTCAAGGTTTTTTTCGTCTTATTTAAGATTATCTCAAGATTATAAGTTATATTGTTTAGTATAGTTCCTTTTAATACCGCCGTTTCGGCTCCACTTTTAATTAAATTATGATCAATAAAGGAACGGTGAGATTTAGTGAAAGCTAAAACATAAATACTTTCTAAAAGATTAGTTTTCCCTTCCCCATTATTTCCATAAATAATATTGAGCTGAGGATGCAATTGTAAACTCAGTTGCTCGTAGTTTCTAAAATTTCTAATTTCGATATTTTTTAGAATCATGTTTTTCCTCTTTTCAATTTTAAAACGTCATTCTATGAAAAAGTGGTCTTTGTAGTACTCCTATACCTCTATTACATTATACCACAAAAATCGCCTAAAAAAGCAAAAATAAGCGAATTAACGCTTATTTTTATGATTTTCGATTTCGAATAATCATCATTAGTTTGGTAGCTCGGAACATTTGATTTTCTAAAGAGTCTATCGATAACTCAAAAATTTCTTTAGCTCCTCCGAAAAAATGCACTTCAACACAATTATCAATTGCCCGGTAAGTATCAATATTTTTAATGGCAATCCAGGAACAATCATCTCTAGTAGGTGACGTGGTAGGAAAAATTATTATTTCTTGGCTTCCTTCAATTGTAATTGGTAATTTATACCCCATTCCAAGTTGTTTTTTAGCTCCTTTCATTCGTCCTTCCAAGGAGCTTCCATAATATTCACAACTATAACTTAATATTTCATATACTGACCTATTAATAATAAAGCTCCTCTGTTTTTCGATGACTTTAGTTTGACGTTCAGCAAGCGCCACTAAAGCACAGGTACTACTGGTAATTTCGTATAAATCGGTTTTCGTAACCAATTCCCCCTCTCTATCGATATAAAAAATCGACACCTTTCTTATACTCCTTTAAGCTGTCGAAATTTATCAAATTTTGTCAAAATGAATTTTTTTTAAGAAAAAAACTTAAATTAATAAGTTCTTATTGGTAATATTAATTGTAATAAATCATCACTTTCAGGGTTTTTAATAATGATCGGCTTAAATTCACCATTAAATAATAATTCGATTTCATCAGATTCTAACACTTTAATCGATTCCATCATAAATTTTGAGTTAAAAGCAATTTTTATATCTTCATCATTATTTTTTTCCACCATAATTTTTTCTTCAACATTACCAATTTCAGGAATATTTGAAGAAATAATGACAGTTTCCCCTTTACTCGCAAATTTGATCGTATTTTTATCGCTGTCGTTTGTTAATAAAGAAGCCCGGTCAATAGCACTAAAGAAATCAATTAGTTTTACTTTCATAGTTAAATTAAAATCATTAGGAATTAATTTAGAAGTATCAGGATAAGTCCCACTGATTAGTCGTGTCATCATCGTTAAAGTGGCAAATTTAAAGATAACTTTATTATTGAAAATATGCATTTCCACCTGATCTTCCTCATCATTCATTAATTTTACTAATTCTAAAAGGTTTTTGGTTGGAATAATGATATTGATGTTTTCGGAAATTTCTGCTGGTAATTCAATTTTTTTAATAGCTAAACGATAAGAATCGGTGGCGGTACATTCCATTATATTATTGCTTATTTTAAAGTTAATCCCCGTTAAAACAGGACGAGATTCCCCTGTTGAAGTGGCAAATGAAGTTTGATTAACAATAGTTTTAAATACTTTTTGATTAAGAATAATAGGATCTTTACGATATTCTAATTCTAAATCAGGAAATTCATGGACATTATTACAGTTTAAATTAAAAGATGAATTAAGGGTGGTAATATAAATTTTAGAATCAATAACCTCTTCAATATTTATTATTTCATCTGGTAATTTGCGCACTATCTCATATATATAGCGTCCAGAGACAACAATTTCCCCACAATTTTCAATTTTTTCAATATCTTTTTTATCAATAAAAGTTTTAATAGCAATTTCATTATCAGTACTCATTAAATATAAACCATCCATAGTTAATTCAAATTTAATGCAGTTTAAAATAGGTCTTAAATTTTTTGTTGAAATCCCTTTTATAACATAATTTAAATGTTCTAAAAGGACTGATTGTTTAATTTCTAATTTCATATAATCTTCTCCTTTTTTTATTTATTAAATATATTTTTATTATTAATGTGGATAAAGTGGAAAACTAAGTTTTTCGCTTTAAAATAAACAGTATTTTGATATTTTTAGCTGTTTATTTATTGTGGAATACTTTAAGTTATCCCCTACTTTATTTCAGCTACAATTTTATTTATTTCTTCTTCCAAGGTTTTGTCATTAATTATTTCCCTTTTAATTTTATCCACTGAATGCATTACAGTTGTATGATCTTTCCCGCCAAATTCACTACCGATTTTAGGCAGACTTTCCTTGAGATAAATACGGCAGATATACATGCCGATTTGTCTTGGAACGGCAATTTTGGATAATCTTTTTTTACTTTTAATATCTTCTGGTGTAATGTTATAATTATTGGCAACTAATTGAATAACTTTATCGATTTTATTTTTTGAAATTATGTTTTTTCCAATATAATCTTTTAAAGCTTCAATTGTTAAATCAATAGTAATTTCTGAGCCATTCATAATCGTAGCATAAGCAAATACTCGGGTTAAAGCTCCTTCTAGTTTTCTAATATCAGTTGTACAATTACTGGCAATATATTCTTTAACTTCTTCTGGAACATAACTACTAATGCCTTGAGCTTCGATTTTTTTATCTAAAATCGCCATTCTTAAGTTGAAATCTGGGGGCAAAATATCAATTGTTAGGCCCCAGTTAAATCGGGTTCTTAATCTTTCTTCAAGTTTTTTTAAATCGTCTGGTGAGCGATCTGAGGAAATAATAATTTGTTTATTTTTAGTGTGTAATTCATTAAAAGTATTGAAAAATTCTTGCTGCGTTTTTGAGGCAATTTCTAAATATTGAATATCATCGATCATGAGCACATCGATATTGCGGTATTTGCGCTTAAAGTTATCCACAGCTTTAAAATTATTATCATTTTTGCGGTAGAGACTTAAAAAATCATCGACAAATTTCTCACTAGTAACATAAAGGACCTTTTTGTTAGAGTTTGCCATAATATAATTACCAATGGCATGCATTAAATGTGTTTTTCCTAGACCACTACTCCCATAGATAAACAGTGGATTATACATACTGCCCGGCTTTTCGGCCACGGCCACCCCAATAGCTTTAGCAAATTTATTACTTTCCCCTGCAATGAAATTTTCAAAATTATATTTGGAATCGAGTCCACTTTCAAATATTGCTTCGTTATTTTCTTTAATGACTATCTCTTCTGGCTGCTGCTCGCCTTCTGTGACATATTCAAAGTTGAAAATGGAGCCAGTAACTTCCATAAAGGTTTCTTTGATAATTTCACTATAATTTTCTTTTAAATGTTTTTTGTGTACATCTAATGGTACTTCAACTAAAGCATAATCATCCGTAAGTTTGATTAATTTCGTGTCTTTAAACCAAGTGGCGAATAAAACTGGTTTTACTTTTAAGGATATTTTCTCTAAAAAGACACTCCAGATATTATCTAAGTCCATAAACATCCCCCGCTATCTGTAAGTCTTAACACCATTTTACATTATTTTGACGAAAAAGGCCAGAAAAACTGTGGAAAAAATTAAAAAAAACTATCCACATTTCTTTTTTTATAAAAAAATAAGGGATTTTTAGTTTTTTCCACATAATTTGTGGAAAAATAATTTATACACAATGTGCATAAATTTTAAATAATACACATATGTTAATAAAAGAAGTTATTCCCCTATTTTCTTAATATTTAAGTTGGTGGATAAAATGGTGATAAAATTAAAATATATGAAAGTTTGAAAATTATTATCTGGAAAAATAAATCAATTTTTTTAATTATTGTATAAAAAACACTAATTAAGAAAAACTATGTAATTTTAAAATAAAAGGTAAAAAAATATCAAAATAAAAAATTGTCAAGATCTAATTAAAAAATTATTTAGATAATTTATTTTTTTCGGTAATTTTCATCTATTAAAAAAATATTCTTATAATATAAGGAAAAGGGGAAGCATCGCTTTTAAAGAAAAAAACATTGACAAAATAAGGTTTTATCTATATAATTAACTAAGCAACAGAAAAATTAACGGGAGGAGTGATGGTCAGTGAGTAAAAGAACTTTTCAACCTAATACGCGAAGAAGAAGTAAAAAAATGGGTTTTTTTGCTAGAATGCAAACAAATATTATTAAAAGAAGAAGAGCCAAAGGACGTAAAGTCTTGTCTCATTAATAGCCACTTAAAATAAGTGGTTTTTAATTATTAAGGTGGTTTAGATGAAAAAAATTAATATTTTGAAAAGTAATGATGATTTTAACCGAATTATTAAGAATTATAAACCGTTTAAATATAAAGACTATGTTTTATATGTTGAATGGATAAAAGAGGGGTCTTATAAATTTGGCTTTTCGGTTGGTAAAAAAATTGGTAATGCGGTCACGCGCAATAAATATAAACGAAGGCTTAAAAGTATAATTGATAAAAAAGCCTACCAAAAAAGCTTTAATTGTATTATAATAGTAGGCAAGGGGATATTGGACCGAAGTTATAAGGAAATGGAAGAAAATTTGTTTAAAGCTTTGGAAATGATAAAAATAACAAAGGAGAAATAAAATGCACAAAAAGAAAATATTCGTAGTTTTCCTATTAGTCATGACTTTATCACTGACTGGATGTACTCAGTATTTAAAAGATGAAGATGGCAAAGTAGTTAGAGAAACAACCAATGGGCAAAATTTAGCTTCAAATATTTTATGTCAGCCCGAAAATAAAGATGTAATTAAAACTTATGAAAAATATGATGTGGATATTGAAAAATTACCAACCTGTCAAGAATTTACGCCCGCTGATGGGGGATATGAGGGAATTTGGAGTACAGTTTTTATTAAGCCATTAAGCTGGCTGATTATTCAAATTGGCACTTTGGTAAAAAATTATGGTTTAGCAATCATTCTTGTTACCATTTTAATTAGATTACTTATTTTCCCAATTAGTAAAAAATCTGCGATGCAATCAGAAAACATGAAGAAAGCGAGTAAGGATTTAGAAAAATTACAAAATAAGTATCGTAATCGCACTTCACAGCAAGATCAAATGATGCAGGCTCAAGAAATGATGCAAATTTATAAAAAGTATAATATTAATCCCATGTCAGGATGCTTATTCGCGTTTATTCAGATGCCTTTATTCTTTGCTTTCTTGGAAAGTTTGTACCGAATACCAGCCGTTTTCGAAGGCAAATTTTTAGCTTTCAGTTTAGGAACAAGTCCTTTCAGTGCTTTATTTGGAACAAGTTTTTCTTGGGATCATTTAATGAACGCCTTTGGCAATGGTAATTGGATTTATATTTTATTACCAATTATTGTTGGTTTAACTACCTTCTTCTCATTTAAAATGAATTCTGGTGTTAGTGGGACCAATCCAGATCAAGAAAAACAAATGCGCTTAATTATGAATATTATGATGGTATTTATCACTGTAGCTTCATTTACGATGTCGACAAGTATTATCATTTATTGGATTACAGGAAGTTTATTTACAATATGTCAAACCTTGTTTATAAGGAGGAAGAAAAATGTTAGAATTAATAAGAAGCGAAGCGAAAGTTAAAGAAGAAGCTTTAAATAAAGGATTAGAACAATTAAATGTGCGCGCGGATGAAACTTTCTATTACTTTGAAGAAAATGAGGGCGGATTATTTAAAGGCAAGAAATATACTGCCGTTATAACTACAAAATATGCGGTTAAAGAATATATTAAAAAGTTTTTAAATGATTTAGCTTATAACATGAATACTAAATTTAATATTGAAATAAAAGAAACTGATCATGGCTTTGCTGTCGTGGTGGTGACGGATGAAAGCCGGGCTTTAATTGGCCGTGAGGGTCGAACCTTAAATAGTATTCAAACTATTTTGCGTCAGTCACTTCGCAAATACGGAAAATTTGATATTAAAGTAAATATTGATATTGCTAATTATAAAGCTAAGCGCGAGCGTAATATTACTTTCGAGGTTAAGAAAATTTGCCGTGAAGTTCGTGACACTAAAGTTTCGGCTAAACTTGATCCGATGAATTCTTATGAAAGAAGAATTGTCCATACCGTCGTTAGTGCTTTTGATAATTTAATAACCGAAAGTGAAGGTATAGCCCCTAATCGTTATGTTGTAATTAAATATAAGGAAGATTAATTCTTTCTTTTTTCTTTAAAATTGACAAAATTGTTTAAAATGATAGAATATAGTAAATTTGAGAAAGGGAGTTTTGGAATGATATATTTAAAAATGGAAAATATCCAAAAAACAGCAACGCTGGGAAAGCAGATTAAAATAATTGGTGGGCAATAAAAGCAGTCACACCAATAATATGGCCGGCAATTCGCATGACTGCTGGAAGTTTTTGTTATTTTTCAGGCCATCATTTTATGCTTGATTTTTATTCTTGGAAGTATCGCCATGATCCTGAATTATTAGAAAGCAAATTGGAAAAAAGTGATCTAATGTTGCAAACCAAGTTATTAAAATTACAGGCTAAAAATCAGAAGCTATTAGCAAAATTTCAACTTCGAAGCAATAATTTAAAAATAAAAAAGCTATCAAAAGGTGCTATTTCTAAACCAAAGATAAAAAGTCATTTAAGATAAAAGGTGATTATAAATTATGAAAGTCAAAAAAGTTTCTGAATATTTAAAAGATAAAGATTATTATCAAATAATTGCTCCAATTTTAACAAGCTCAGAGTTTTTAAAACGCAAAAGATATATTCATCATGAAAATTGTTCAGTTTATGAACATTGTATTAGTGTTTCTTATTTAGCTTATAAAATTTGTAAAAAATTAAAATTAAATTATGCCGATGCGGCTATTGGTGGTTTATTACATGATTTTTACGAGGAGCCTTGGCAAGACCATCTTTACCGTAAAGACCCTTTTTTTAAGCAACATGGTTTTGTTCATGCAGCGAATGCTTTAGACAATGCTATGAAATATTTCCCTGAATATATTAATGAAAGAATCTCGGATATAATTTTAAGACATATGTTTCCTTTAAATATTCATCCACCGAAATATGCGGAGTCTTGGATTGTGACTTTTGTTGATAAAAAGGTGAGTCTTGATGTGTTAAAACCATCGAAGAATATGTTCAAGTATCTGGGCTTAACTAAAAAGAATAAATAATAGGAAACTATTATTTTTATTTGACTAATCAGACTATATAGAGTAAAATTACCATAGTTAAATCTTTGGAGGTGAAAAGATGGAAGATACAATCGCCGCGATTTCCACAGCTCAAGGAATAGGAGCTATTTCAATTATTAGGGTCAGTGGCCCCAAAGCTATTGAAATTGTTAGTAAAATTTTTTCAAATCATAATTTGAAAGTAGCTCCTAGCCATACTATTCATTATGGCTATATTATTGATAATAATGAGAAAATTGATGAGGTTTTAGTTTCTTTAATGCGCGCTCCTAAAACTTTTACTCGGGAAGATATTGTAGAAATAAATGCCCACGGAGGTATTAATACAACGAATAAAATTTTAGAATTGTTACTGGTTAATGGTTGCCGTTTAGCTGAGCCTGGCGAATTTACTAAAAGAGCTTTTTTAAACGGCCGGATTGATTTAACCGAAGCTGAAGGGATCATTGATTTAATTAATGCTAAAACAGAAAAATCGCGACAAATGGCGATTGCTCAAGTAAGGGGAAAAGCTTCTTCACTTATTAAAGAGCTTCGAAGTGAATTAGCGGCTATTTTGGCCAATATTGAAGTTAATCTTAATTATCCAGAATATGAGGATATTGAAGAAATGACCACGGAAAAAATCCAACTGAAGATGCATGATTTAGTTTTAAAAATAAATAAAATTATCCAAGAAAGTAAAAATGGTCAATTATTAAAGAATGGTATTAAAACAGCTATTATTGGCCGCCCTAATGTTGGTAAAAGTAGTTTACTTAATAATTTAGTAGGGGAAGAAAAAGCTATCGTTACGGAAATTCAAGGGACTACCCGTGATACTGTCGAAGCTTCAATTGTTGTTGATAATATCATTTTAAATCTAATTGATACAGCTGGTATTCGTCAGACTGATGATCTTGTAGAAAGTTTGGGCGTTGAACGTAGTTTAAAATTAATTGATGAAGCTGATTTAGTACTTTTAGTTTTAAATTATAATGAGAAGTTGACTGAAGAAGATCATTTAATTTTAGAAAAATTGCAAGGAAAAAATTATATTACAATTATTAACAAATATGATTTACCAAAAGTTATTGATGATAAAAAATTGCAAAATACAGTTTATATTAGTGCTAAAGAAAATATTAATATTGATCAGCTAAAAAATAAAATTAAGAAATTATTTAATTTAGAAAAAATCGAAACTGAAGATTTGACTTATTTAAGTAGTGCCCGTTCTTTAGCTATTTTAAAAGAAATTTCTAAGAGTGCTGGTGAAGTCTTAAAGGCTTTAGAACTAGGATATAGTTTAGATATGATCGAAATAGATTTAAAAAATATTTGGAATTTACTAGGAGAAATTATTGGTGAAAATTATTCTGATGAATTGATTGATGAATTATTTAGTCGTTTTTGTGTTGGAAAGTAGGTGAATAAATGGAATATGAAATTATTGTAGTTGGTGGTGGTCATGCTGGCTGTGAAGCGGCTTTAGCCTCAGCTCGAAAGGGTCATAAAACCTTATTAGTGACGGGAAATATTAAAAATATTGCTGATATGCCTTGTAATCCTTCAATTGGCGGGAGTGCTAAGGGAATTGTTGTTCGAGAAATTGATGCTTTAGGTGGGGAAATGGGCCGAAATGCCGATAAGAGTTTATTGCAAATTAAAATGCTTAATAGTGCGAAAGGTCCTGCCGTTAGAGCCCTTAGAGCTCAGGCGGATAAAATTACTTACCCTAAAGAAATGTTAAAAACTTTGGAAACTCAAGCAAACTTAGATATTTTAGAAGCTTTAGTTAAAGATGTATCGCACCAGAAAAATAAAGTTACGGGTGTTATTTTAGAAGATGATACTTTTATTAAAGCTTCAGCCGTTATTTTAACGACGGGAACTTATATGAATGCGGATATTTTAATTGGGGATACACGTAGACGCGAAGGACCTCATGGGGAAAGACCATCTAATTATTTAAGTGATAATTTAGCTAAAAAGGGTTTTGAAATTAAAAGATTAAAAACGGGAACGCCACAAAGAGTGGCCAAAAATAGTATTGATTTTTCAAAAACGAAACGTGAAGATGGCGATAAAGATTATCATACTTTTAGTTTTGATTTAAAACCATTATATGATGTTAATAAACAAGAGCCTTGTTATTTAACTTATACAACTAAGGAAACTCATGAGATTATTCAGCAAAATTTGCATAAATCAAGTATGTATGGAGGAATTGATGATATTAAGGGAATTGGACCTCGTTATTGTCCGTCAATTGAAGATAAGGTGGTTAGGTTTAGTGATAAGGAAAGACATCAACTTTTTTTAGAGCCCGAGAGTTTATATTATGATGATGTTTATATTCAAGGATTTTCAACTAGTATGCCTTACGAAGTCCAAGAACAAATGGTCCATAGTTTACCAGGCTTAGAAAATGCTAAAATTTTAAAATATGCCTATGCAATTGAATATGATTCAATTTATCCAACCCAGCTCAAGCAATCATTAGAAACTAAACTAATTGAAAATTTATATACAGCAGGGCAAATAAACGGGACTAGTGGTTATGAGGAAGCTGCTGGGCAAGGTTTAATCGCTGGAATAAATGCGGCTTTGAAATTGGAAGGAAAAGATCCCTTAATTTTAGGCCGCGATGAGGCTTATATTGGGGTTTTGATTGATGATTTAGTCACTAAGGGAATCCGTGATCCTTATCGTTTATTAACTTCGAGAGCTGAATATCGCTTATTATTGCGCCATGATAATGCTGATTTGCGCCTGCGCCAGTATGGCTATGAGGTGGGGTTAATTGATGAACAGCGTTATCAAAAGTTTTTAAATAAAAAGGCTAAGTTAAATGAATTGATTGAGGAAATTAAAAATAAAAAGGTCACGCCTGCAGATAATGATTTTTTATTGAAAATTAAAACGAATGAAATTAAGGATGGTCTTAGTCTATATAATTTACTTAAAAGACCGGAAGTAGCTATTAATGATTTATTAGACTATTTAGATAATGATTATGCTGAGGAAATTTTAGAACAAGCGGGAATTATGATTAAATATGAGGGTTATATTAACAAAGCTTTAAAGGAAGCTTCAAAAATGAAAGCGTTAGAAAATAAGAAAATACCTGAAGATATTGATTATGATGCTATGCATAATTTAGCTAGTGAGGCCAAACAAAAACTTAAAGAGGTTAAACCTACTTCATTGGGTCAAGCTTTAAGAATAAGTGGCGTTAATCCGGCCGATATTTCCATTCTCATGATTTATTTAAAGAGGGATTATCATTATGAATAAGACGGAATTTATAGAAGCTGTATCTAAACTTGGTTTAAAAGTTACCTCAGAACATATAAGGCTTTTAGAAAAATATTATGAATTATTAGTAGAATGGAATAAAAAAATGAATTTAACGGCTATTACGGATCATGACGAAGTTTATTTAAAACATTTTTATGATAGTTTGACACTCATTCGAGTAATTGATTTAAACCATGAGCAAAGTTTGTGTGACATTGGGACCGGTGCTGGTTTTCCCGGAATTGTTTTGAAAATATTTTATCCACATTTAGTTCTTACTTTAGTAGATGCTTTAAATAAAAGAATTAAGTTTTTAGAGGTAGTTGTTAGAGAATTGGGATTAGAAAAAGTAACTTTAATTCATGATAGGGCTGAGGAATATGCAAGAAAAAACAGAGAAAAGTTTGATGTAGTAACCGCAAGAGCAGTGGCTTCTTTAAATATTTTGCTGGAGTATTCTTTACCTTTAGTTAAAGTTAATAAACATTTTATTGCGATGAAAGGAAATGAAAATACTAAAAATAGTTTAAATGCTTTGGCTTTATTATCGGGAAAGATAGTTTTGGAAGATGAATTTATGTTGCCTAGGGAAAATGCTAAACGAAATTTAATTAAAGTAATTAAGGTGAAAGAGACAGCTACCCGTTATCCGCGGAAATTTTCAGAAATCAAAAAAAGGCCTTTATAAAGTAAATAAAAAAACAAGCAAGTAATTATTTAAGTAAAATATTACCTGAGCCTTTCGAAAAAGTTGTGTAAATGGTAATTTTTACCTTCCGTACAGAACCATCAAAAAGATGGTCCTTTTTCTTCATTATAGCAGCAAGTAAAATCCTGTCAATAGATTTTCCGTTTGTTGTGTATATAAATCTTCAAAAAGCAATTTGAGTGTTTAAATTCGGCCTTCATAAATAATTGATAATTGGTTATAAATCATATCCCATCCTCGTATTCTTCCAGTCCATTTTTTTGCTACATTAATTGTTGTTAAATAAAGTGTTTTAAGGAGTGCTTGATCTGTTGGAAATACGGGTCTTTTCTTATTTACTGCCTTATATCTGTTATTTAAACTTTCAATGGCATTTGTAGTATACATAACTTTTCTGATTTCGGGTGAAAACTTGTAAAAAGTGGATAAGGAATCCCAGTTATTTAACCAACTATTGATGGCATGTGGATATTTACCTTTCCATTTTTCCTCTAACTTTAATAATTCCTCATATCCTATTTCTTCTGTAGAAGCTTGATAAACTCCCTTTAAGTCATTTGCCATTTCCTTATAATCTTTATAAGACACGAACTTTAAACTTGTTCTTATTTGATGGACAATACAGCGTTGATACTCGCATTTTGGATATACTGCACTTATGGCTTCTTTTATTCCTGTGAGACCATCTGCACACATAATAAGCACATCTTCTACCCCTCGATTTTTTAAATCGTTTAAGATATTTGCCCATACCTTTGCTGATTCATTTTCTCCAATCGTAATGGATAATACTTCCTTATTTCCTTCTTTACTAATTCCTAATGTAATATAAGCTGCTTTCTTTACTACACTTCCATTACTTCTGACACTAAAATGAGTAGCATCAATGAAAACTATCGGATAAACTCTATCTAATCTTCTTTTTTGCCATTCTTGTATTTCTGGCATGATTTTATCTGTTATGTCACTGATCATATCATCACTTAAGTTACAACCGAATAATTCATAAATTTGATCTTTAATTTCATTCGTCGTCATTCCTAAAGCATACATAGATATAATCTTATCTTCAAACCCATTTATACTTTTGGCATAGGGTGGTAGTAAATCACTTTTACATTCTCCAAGTCTATCTCTTGGTATACTTACTGGTATTTCTCCGTAAGTAGTATTAATGTTTCGTTCTTTATAATATCCATTTCTACTATTATTTGTATCATTCTTTTTATTTTTAGAATATCCTAATTTTGATTCCATTTCTGCATCTAACATTTTCTGCAAAGCCGGTCCAAAGAGATTTCTCATCATCTCTTGCATATCAGCCATATTCTTTATTGTGTGAGTTTTGATATACTCATCCATATAGTCATTTACTTCTTTTGGTAATTCATTTTTCTTCATACTAAAAACCTTCCTTTTCTTATTTTATCATATTGGAAGGTTTTCTCCTATTTACACAACTTTTTCTATACTCTCACAGTCTGAGAAAATGAGTTTATTATTCATTTTCTTTTATTATATTTAAATATTGATTTTTTAATTCTGGGTATAATTTAAAAAATTGGTCTATGTTTATTCCTCTGTTTTTCCAACTTATAACTTTAGGAATTAAATCGCTATTATCTTTAGGAAGAAAAGAGGGTCTATTTGGGTATAAATAAAGTTTTAATTCTCCATTGGCATTTAATTCTTTAAGTTTTTCAAAAACGTTATCTATATGTTCTTCATGAAGAACATTCTCATCAGATTCACTAACCACTTCTGCTGACCAACCAGTTTTTCCTGAAATAAAATTTTTACCACTTAATGTATAAAGTGAACCAGAAACATTAAAAATATTTTTAAACATATTTTCTTTTCTTTCCACTAAAATTACTGGATTATTTTCTGTTCCATCACCACTTAAATAATAATATAAATCACTACCTTTATGGCTGATAAAAATTGTAGAAATTGCTTTAGATAATGTTGCATATACCCAAGACTTACCATGAGTACTTTTATTTCTTTTAATTATGCTTAGACCTTGATGTATACTTCCGTGATATACATGACTTATTTTTTCTTTCATATTTACCTTCTTCTATTTTTAGCACGCTCTAGAGTTTTTACATATTGAGGATTTAAATGTTCTGTTTGTTCGGTACTCTCTAAAACATAACTTTTTATTCTTTCTAAAATA